>JAZQKM010000173.1:0-3780 GCA_045542155.1 Eubacteriales bacterium | reverse complement strand
GGTGTGGAATACTACGTCTTGAAGATCCGCGCCGTAGAGGACGTTGAGCCGGAGATCTTCGTCTTGGAAGCAAGGAAGTGCAAAAGATGCGGCGGGATCCTCACGAGCGCCAAAGCGGTCCGCAACGGCTTTGGACACGTCTGCCTCATGAAAACGCGGGCAGAGGAAAAATTCAAGGAAATTCAAATCTCCCTCTTTGAGGAATAAAGAAAGGATTTAGATATGGAAAACGAAAAGAACGAGATGCTGGCAGTGAGCGAGCGCTTTACCGCGCAAATCTTGAAAGAGTTTGGCGGAAACGTAGCAGGTGGCGTTTCTGTTACAGACTACCAGAGATCCCTGATCCAGGGGTACTTTGTTGCCATCGATCGGGCTCTTGTGGTGGCAGAAGAGAACCGTCTTAAAAAGAACAAGAACAACAAAGACCATAATTTTGACAATAACCTCCCGGTGGTGTGGAACAACGTGAACCTCACAGATCTTGCAATCGATCTTATGTACTATGCAAAGCTTGGACTCGACATGCAGGAGGAAAACATGCTTTTTGCTATTCCGTACAAGAACAGCAAGCGCAACTCCTATGATATAGTCTTGATAGAGGGGTACAATGGGGTTCGTTTGATTGCTGAAAGATACGCCATTGATAAGCCACTCAACGTTGTTGTTGAAGTCGTTTACGCAACAGACAAATTCCGCGTTGTCAAAAAGGACATCGCGCACCCCTACGAAGGATATGAATTTGAAATTACAGATCCGTTTTCGCGCGGTGAAATCGAGGGAGGTTTTGCTTTTTTGGAATTTGCAGACCCCATTAAAAATAAGATCATCGTAATGTCAATGGACGACATCAAGAAGAGAAAGCCTTCGAACGCAAGCGCAGAATTTTGGGGTGGCAAAAAAAGCGTTTGGGAAAACGGGCAGAAGACGGAGGTCGAACTTGACGGATGGCTCGACGAAATGGTGAGAAAAACGATCATTCGGGAGGCGTATGGTAAAAAGCACCTTCCCAGAGATCCTAAAAAAGTGGACGACGCTTATCGTCATATCCAAATGAGGGAATTTGAATACGCGCAGTTGGCGGCCGCCAAAGAGATCAAACAACTGGCCAACACCGTTGACGTGGACCCTGACACCGGAGAGATCTCCGAGCCGATCGTCGTAGATCTTGCCAAGGCGGCACAGGCCGCAGCGGAAAATCCCGACTTCTGATGGAGATCACGATCATAGCAACCGGCTCGACCGGCAACGCGTACCGAGTGAGCGACGGCCAAACTGCCGTCCTCCTCGACGCGGGGATCCCGTTCCGTGAGCTACACCGTGCGCTGGGGTATAGGCTTTTTGATCTCTCCGGTGCGCTGATCACCCACGCGCACAAGGACCACGCGAAGGCTTGCGCCGATCTCCTTTTCCGAGGAATGGACGTATATACCTCGGCCGGAACTGCCGAGGCTTGCGCGCTTGGCGGTGTGCATCTGCACACGGTAAAAAGCCTGATGCCGTTCGACGTCGGATCCTTTCGTGTGATCCCCTTCGACGTGGCCCACGATGCCCCGGAGCCGCTTGGCTTTCTTCTCACGTCCGACGTTACGGACGAGAGGATCTTATATTTTACCGACACCTATTACATCAAATATCGCTTTCCCGGCATCACACACCTGCTGGGAGAGTGCAATCACGACGAGAAGGGGATCGAGGTCGCCGTTCGGCAGGGCTACGTCCCTGCGGAGCTTGCGCCGCGGCTGGTGCGAAGCCATATGTCTCTTGGTACCTTTCTCGAATTTTTAAGAAAGATGGATCGATCCCGCTTGAAGCAGATCTACCTCTTACACATGAGCGAAAACAATGCCGATGAGGCGCGCTTTGTGAGAGAGGTGGCAAAGCTGACTGGCGTTGAGGTCTATGCACCGTGAAAGGAGAACAAATGAACAAGCAGATTGAGGAGATGGCGAAGCATTGCCATTTTTATGAAGAAGGTAAATGCCTTCTTCTTGATGAAGATTCAGTAGAATGTGATATGAATTGCGATATGCGTATTTTTGCGAAAATACTTTACAACGCAGGCTACCGAAAGCAGAGCGAGGGGGAGTGGGTTCCAAAAGACAACTTTAACGGCAGATGCACTATTGCTGTTTGCAGTAATTGTGGAACAGAAAAGGCATTGGCTACACTCGCAACGATAGAAACGGTAACAAGGGCTTTCCCGTACTGTGAAAAGTGCGGCGCAAAGATGAGAAAGGAAGATGAGAGGAAATGAAAAAGATACCGACACTATTTGAAAGAGAATATGCAAACCATAGAGTTGTAGGAATTAAGCCGAATGTTACCGAAGGCATGGAATGGGTGCTTGCAGGCGAAGGAGTTGCAACGGTCAAGATTGATGGCTCTTGTTGTGCAATTATCAATGGAGAATTTTATAAACGTTATGATGCAAAGAAAGGCAAGAAAGCACCCGAAGGAGCAATACCTTGTTGCGAACCCGACGCAGTTACAGGGCATTATCCGCATTGGGTAAAGGTTGATGAAAACAACCCTGCTGACAAATGGTTTGTAATTGCATATCAAAACACGGACAACCGAGCAGACGGCACTTATGAAGCAATAGGCACACATTTTCAAGGCAACCCACACGGACTTGATCGCGACATTCTTGTAAAACACGGACAAGAAGTCGTTGAGGTTGAGCGTTCTTTTGAAGGTATTAAAGAATGGTTAAGAACACACAGCGAAGAGGGGCTTGTTTTTTGGAAAGATGGAGAGCCAAAATGTAAAATCAAGCGCTCAGATTTTGGTTTCAGTTGGAATCACCCAACCGAGAAAGGCGGTGTGCAGAAATGAGCGTAGGAGTGCATAAATCACATTGTTGTAAATGGCACGGTTGCAAATATGGGGATAAATATTGCCCTGTTGCAAGCGGAGAAGAAAAGCAATTATATCTTTGCGAAGATTGTTATGAAGATTTGAGGGAAGAAGAATATCACAAACAGGTACTTAAAAACATAAAAGAAATTAAAGTGTTTCAAAAAGCATTGAAAGGCGGTGAGGGTTATGGCACGATGTAAAGAGTGTTTGCACTATGAAGTATGTGCAAAGGAAGGTAGATTGGTGCAAGTTGATGAGCATACTTGGGATGAATACAACAAGTTAGATGATGTTGAACAATTTTGCACAAACTATTTCACCGCCGACGTCGCACCGAGAGCAGATGTGGCGAGGGAGATTTTTGAGGAGATTGAAAACGATTATGCAGATTTCCTTTTTGACGGATACCGCAACATTGTTGTATTGACAGAAAAAGACTTTGCCGAACTCAAAAAGAAACACACGGAGGATTTAAACGATGGAAAAAGAACAGATCATTAAGGCGTTGGAGTGTTGCAGTAAAGATGATTGCGATAATTGCCCAAATGATTTTGGCAATTGTTATGCAAATCTCGCAGGTGGCGCCATCTCCCTCATCCGTGAGCAGGATAAGAGGATTGAGGAACTCACCATCGAACTTGATGCAATGCGAACAGCGGCCAATTCTTTGAAGATGCACTATGAGAATTCAAAAGCCGACACCGTGCGGAAGATGCATTCCATGATCAAAGAACGGTGCATCAAGGGCGGCCTTTGGCCTGCGTTTATAGCAAACGTGGTGGCCGAGGTTGCAAAAGAGCTGTCGGAGGGAACCTCACCCCCCCAGACAGGACTTGTGAGCTTAGATGACGTTTCGGCGGCGATCAAGCAGTATTGCTACGACCTCATCGATGCCGGAAGGGACGTGGTCGAGATCACGGA
>JAZQKM010000172.1:0-8377 GCA_045542155.1 Eubacteriales bacterium | reverse complement strand
AAGATCGGTCACCGTCAACCCTTTACCAAGGTTCAGATCCTGACCATCGAGGGCTAATCGCTCAGTCAGTACGATGACAAAAATCGTGTTTTTCAGAAGTGGTGGAGTGTTCTACGGCTTCCAAGAAGAGGGTCACGCAGGCTATGCCGAGGCAGGCAACGACATTTTATGTGCTGCCATCTCGTCCATGACAATGCTGCTCATCAACACCATCGAGGTAGCGTATGCGTCTTCTGTTGATTATGATATCGACGAGGGTGCGACAAAAATCACGGTTAGAGCCAAATCGGCGCTTCCCGAGTTTGAGTCCGATGATTACAAGAGATACGCAGTTTCGGGCATTATGATGGGTTACTACTGTCAGCTGTCTGACATGCTTGAGGAATACGGCGATTATCTTGACGTTTCCGTCATAGATAAAGAGTACGAGGGATAATTCACCAAACCCCTGGATTCCGCAATAGGGAATCACAAAATTTTAGGAGGATAAGAATGATGTTAAAGCTCAGTTTACAGTTCTTTGCTCATAAGAAAGGTGTCGGTTCTACCAAGAACGGTCGCGATAGCGAATCCAAGCGTCTTGGCGTTAAGAAGTCCGACGGTCAATCCGTCGTAGCCGGCAACATCATCATCAGACAAAGAGGTTCCGCAGTTCGCGCCGGCGAAAACGTTGGTGTTGGCAAGGACTACACTCTGTATGCTCTGATCGATGGTAAGGTAAAGTTCGAGCATAAGACAAAGTCTCAGAAGAAGGTTAGCGTATACGCTGACTAATCCATTCTGACAGAATATACGGCATAGGTCAAACGACCTATGCCGTATATTTTTTGGTTGCTCAATTCGAGCAGAGAATGTTACCCCATACAAAAATCCCCCATCAAAAGCGGTGGGGGATTTTTGAGTTTTCTATTTTATATGATTGACTAACTGATTGCTTTTTCCAAACTTTTTCAAAATCAAAAGGAGTCCAACGATCATAACGACAGGGAACAAGGTTGCAAAAAGAAGCCCGGTTTTGAGGTTTCCGCCAACGGCATCTGCAATGCTACCAACCATCGAAGGGCCGGTTGCCGCGCCAAGGTCGCCTGCCAACGCCAAAAAGGCAAACATTGCCGTGCCACCCTTGGGACATTTTTGGGAGGAAATGCAAAGCGTTCCGGGCCACATAATGCCAACCGAAAGTCCGCAAAGCGCACAACCGAAAAGACCGAGAATTGGAATGGGAGACAGCGCTGCCGTCAGGTAGCATACCACGCATAAAGAGCCACAATAGAGCATCACCTTGGTCAAATTCAACTTTTCGCTAAACTTTCCGTAAAACACACGCGCAATTCCCATAAAAATGGCAAACATACACGGGCCTGCTAAGTCACCAACGGTTTTGGAAACACCAAGAGCAGACTCTGTAAAAGCGGATGCCCATTGTGTCATCGTCGCCTCAGATGCGCCCGCACATATCATCAAGAGGATCATCAGCAAAAATACGGGGTGTTTGAGCAGCTGAGTGGTGCGCATACCTTCTCCATCCTCTACCAATCTCTCAATGGGGCAGGAGAGGAAGTTTACGGTATTCACCAAAGGCACAAGTGCCCAAATGATTGCAAGGAATTTCCAATTCTCAATGCCGAATATTGCAAAGAAGATCGTCGAACCCAAAATAACACCAACCGAGCCCCAACAGAAGAAGGAGTGCAAAAGGCTCATAACACCTGCTTTGTTTTCAAACGGGCAAGCTTCAACGATCGGGCTGAGCAAAACCTCAACGAGTCCGCTTCCAATGGCGTAAAGAATAACAGAAATGATAATGCCAGCAAAAGCATTCGGGAGAAGCTCTGGCAAAAACGCCATTAAAGCAAGTCCCAATGCCGAAACCAACTGCGAAATAACAACGCAGGGGCGGTATCCAACTCTATCGGCAAACTTGACTGCCACCAGGTCAACAAGTAATTGTGTTAGGTAGAACACCAACGGGATTAGCGCAATCATTTCAAGTGAGATTCCATAGCTGTCCTTGAACGTCAAAAACAAGAGCGGCGCAAAGTTTGAGGTGATTGCCTGCGTAATGAAACCAAGATAGCAAGCAATCAACGTTTTTTTGTAATTTTTCGTTTTTGTCATACTGTCTCCTTGTACTGATAATGCCAAGTAATACAATTTTTCTTAGAACCAATTATATCATAAAATATTCGATTTGTAAATACATTTTTTCGTCGCACCGCAAGGTGCGACATTTTTTTTATTTCTTTTATGATACAATAAGAAAAAAGATCAAAAAGAGGAGTAAGGAAATGTTCAAAAAAGGTGGACAAGTCTCATATGAAGAGAAAGAAGATACACTTGTTGTGCATATCGGCGGGGAGATCGACCATCACAGTGCCGTACAGGTACGAACCGAGGTCGATGAGCGTATCATTGCCACAAAGCCCGCGCGCTTGCTTTTGGAGCTTTCTGGCGTTGATTTTATGGATAGTTCAGGACTTGGTCTCATTATGGGGCGTTTTGCGCTCATCAAAAAGTATGGTGGCACGTTGGCTCTCCTTGACCCAAGTCCTGCCGTTATGAAAATGATCAAGCTTGCAGGTATGGATCGTATGGTATCTATTCTCAAAACCAAAGTGAAAGGAATATAAAACAATGAAGAACAACAGAGTCGATTTCAGCGCAGCGGTAGAAAATGAAATGAAGCTGATTCTGCCGTCGCTCTCGGTCAATGAAGGTATGGCGCGTGCGGCAGTAGCGGCATTTTGCGCCCAACTCAATCCCACTGCGGTGGAGCTTGCCGACATCAAATGCGCCGTTTCCGAGGCGGTCACAAACTGCATCGTGCACGCCTACCGCGAAGGGATAGGGGAAATCACGATTGTGGTCAAGCTGTGGGAAGGGCGCCTTGTCTGCATCGATATCCGCGACCGCGGATGTGGCATTGAAAACGTCAAGCAAGCGCGCGAGCCTCTCTTTACCACCGATGCAGCAGGCGAGCGGAGCGGTATGGGCTTTACGGTTATGGAAAGCTTTTGTGACGAGCTTCGTGTCAGCAGCCGCAAGGATAGAGGTACAACCGTCACCCTGCTCAAACGGTTACATAAGTGAGGATGAATACATCATCTTTGCATTTTGCAGCGAGGTGAAAAAATGGAGACAAGCACACTCTACGAGCGCAATCAAGAGCTTTTACAACGCGCGAAGGAGGGCGATAGCGATGCCGAGGCGGCACTCGTTGAGGAAAATCTCGGTCTTGTACGCAAGGTTGCACGCCGTTTTCTCGACCGCGGAACCGAATATGAGGATCTTGTGCAGATCGGCACAATAGGAATGATCAAAGCCATCCGTTCTTTTTCCACCGAGAGGGGAACGGTCTTTTCCACGTACGCCGTTCCGCTCATTATCGGGGAGATTCGAAGGCATCTGCGAGACGAGGGGCTCATCAAGGTCAGCCGTATTTACAAGAAGCAGGGACTCATTTTGATGTGTGAAAAGAATCGCATTGCTGCCGAAGAGGGCAGAGAAGCGGGGGTTGCCGAGCTTGCCGCACGTTGCGGTGTCAGTGTCGAAGAAGCCGCGGTGTCCTTAGATGCAATGTCGCCTGTTACATCGCTTTCCGATTTTGTTTACGGGGAGGATACCGTTACCTATGAGGGCGTAATTGCTGACGAAGAGAGCGAGCGTGAAAGCGAGCGTATTTGCGATAGAGTCGCGTTGTCGCAATGCATTCATCGCCTACCAGAACTGTGGCAAAAGATTGTACTGATGCGATATTTTAGGAATATGACGCAACAAGAGACGGCGAACGCTCTCGGACTCACACAAGTCAAGATCTCTCGTGAAGAGAAGAAGCTGCTAGCTGCTTTGCGTGAGGAACTTTCTTAAAATAATTGACAAACCGCTCGTTTTCTGCTATAATGAAAGCGAGCGGTTTTGTGCCGTAACCCACAAAAGGAGCCCTATTACTGTTGAAAAAAGTTATCCAATTTTTCTCTAAGATCAGCAACAGAATTTGGACGCGCCTTCGCTCCTTTGCATGGCGAAAGCTTATCCCTTGGTGTGCATTGTTTCTTGGTATTTGCATCTTTTTTGGTGTCTGTGTTCTTGCTGTCAGTGCGGCAGTAAAGCATAAAACCGCACCGCGCATTACCACAGCCGAGACCTTGGGAGAGGCAGGGGAGCACTTCGACCTTATCCTCGTTTTGGGATGTGCCGTCCGTCCTGACGGTAGTCCGAGCCACATGTTAGAGGACCGAATTCTCACAGGAGTCGAGCTGTATCAAAAAGGTCTTGCCGATAATGTTTTGATGAGCGGCGATCGCAGCGTTGGATACGATGAGGTGAGCACAATGGAGAGAGAGGCGGAGGAACTTGGCGTTCCTTCGGAGAAGATTTTGGTAGATCCCGAAGGGTATTCCACATATGAAAGTCTTGTTAACCTTTCAAAGACACACAAAGGAAAGCGCATTTTGATTGTCACGCAGAAATATCATTTGCACCGCGCGCTTTATATTGCCGAAAAGCTCGGCATCGAAGCGTACGGCGTGAGCGCCGATTTGCGAACCTATACAAAACAGCTAAAATACGATCTGCGTGAAATTCTCGCGCGCGTTAAGGACGTATTCTGGGTTCAGTATAATTTACAGTAAAAAATGCAGAGAGCCTTTCTAAAGCAGAAAGGCTCTCTGCATTTTTTACTTTTTTGTGAATTTACCACCTAAAATTACCAATTTTGAACAAAAATGTGATATAATATATATGTAGACAATGAGAAGGAGTTCACAATTATGCCAAGAAGCTTCCAAAAAGACGATTATGTATTTTACGAATCCGGTGGAATTTGTAAGATTCTCGATATACAACTCGCACCTCTTGAGGGGATGCCTGCCGACAGAGAGTATTACATTATGCGTTCCATTCACGATAAGAGCGGAATGATTTACGTTCCCAAGGATAACCAAAATATTTTCATTCGCCCGCTTTTGAACGTAGAACGTGCCGAAGCTCTTTTGTCGAACCTTTCACAAATTGTACCGATTGTTGAGGAGAACGGCAAGCTTTTGCGAGCCAAATATCTTGAGGCTATGCAAAAGCACGAGCCCACCGAATGGGTGCGCATCATCAAAACGGCATACTATCGCAAAAATGGATTTCCCGATCGTATTCAGCGTCTCTCCGAAGGAGAGAGAGATTTGGTTGCGCGTGCAAAGAATTTTCTTTATACCGAGCTTTCTCTGGCGCTTGACGTGCCCGAAAAGGAAATGGGCGAGCGAATGGAAGAAGCCTTGCTGGCGTCCTTATAATATTTGCAAATAAAAAGCCGACGGTTTACACCGTCGGCTTTTGTGTTTTAATGATTTTAATTATTTCAAAAACTTCTTAACGATGTTACCCGAAGCAGCTACCAAAAGGGCAGTAGCAACACCTGCTACCAACAAAGCCTTTGCAGAGTAGCTCTTAACGTCGGTGGTTTCAAAGGTATCAATCGGTTCTTCCTCGTTGCAGTTGCGGTAAATTTCTACGCGAGTGATACGAGTTTGCTTGATATAAGGATTGAAGTTGGTCTCCTTCAGGTCGTAAACAATACGATCGATGGTGCTGCAGCAAGCAGCCTTTACTTCTTCGCATTTGCGCGCGATTTTCTCGGTTGCGCTTTCTTCTTCGGTTTGGTCAGCTTCTTCCTCATCGGCAATCTCGCCAACGATTTCTTCTACACCTTCGGTAGAATCGCCTTCTTCTTCAACAACTACGTCAATTGCATCGGTGGGAGCTTCTTCAATGATGATTTCTTCACCTTCGGCTACAACAGCCTCTTCTATAATCATGTTTTCGTTTTCCATATTTGTTTCCTCCGTCTATTATTGATAGGTTATGCAAATGGCAGGGGGCTTATGCAGCGGGAACGGGTTTTTTCACCGTTACGATAAATCCGCCGCGGTTATCGCCCGAAACGGTATAAGCGAAATCGCTGGTAGGAACGTCAATCGTCGTTACCTCCGAATCGGAAGCTGCAACGTAATAAACGTCATAATCAAATCCGTCAGCGGCGGAAATCGTAAGACGTGTAGCCGCAGAAGAATAAGAATTTTTCAGCAAATCAAGATATTCTTCCAAACACAAATTGTTTTGGTACATATACGTTGCGTGCGCTACACCAACGTAGCGGAAGCAGTGCTTGTAGTTTGAAACACCCGTAATGCTTTCCTTGCCCTCCGGATAACGAACCACGAAGCCATATTTGTAGCAGTTTTGGTAGAACCAATGATCGGCTTCCAAATTGGAGCGATCGCCATACTGAATGGCTACGCAATAACCGGTGTGGTGATCGGAGTATCCGGGTTGAATATCTTTGTTGGGCAGATTTTCTTGATCTTCCAGTGTTCTGTAAGCCGAGGAGATTGCAAAATATGCATCCTCGTCCAGCTCGTAGTACTTATACATCATTGTATTCAAAGCTTGCAGCGTTTCGGATTCCAACTTGTAATCGGTGGAAACAGGACGATAGATTGTACTTCCGTCCGCCTTTGCGGCCATATTGTCGTAAATACGAAGCAAAGACACGCCGGCAGGGAAGGTATATCTGTTTTCTGCATTTACCAAAATCAAGTTTCCCGAATGGATAGCATCTGCAATTTTTGTGGTGGGTACAAAGGTAATATTGCTGGAAGATGGGGGCGGGTTATCGCCGTTATCGGGCGCGGGGCGTGCATCAATGATGGCGTTGGCGATTGCAAAACCGCCAAGCACCAACAATGCAACAAGAATCAATGCAACCGTAGCAAACATGGCAAGCAACAAAACGTTTTGGGTTCTGCGACGCTGTGCGCGTACCTTTGTTTGGCTGCGGCGAATTGTGTTAAAACTGCGGGGAGGTGTCGCTTTGTTTCCCATGTCGTGTTGCTCCTTTCATGAGAATTGGCGATCAGCCTTCGATAGCGTCCTTGATAGAGAAGTCCATACGGCCCTTCTTGTCAAGTCCGATATATTTTACCTTAACAACGTCACCAAGCTTGAGGACGTCCTCAACCTTTTCAATGCGGCGAGGTGCGATCTTGGAGATGTGAACCATGCCTTCCTTGCCGGGGGCATATTCAACAAAGCATCCAAATTCCTTAATACCGGTAACGGTACCGGTGTAAACCGCACCAACAACAGGCTCGAATACGATAGCATCGATATAAGCCTTTGCAGCCTCGGCCTGGTCTGCGTTAATAGCAGCAATGCGAATGGTGCCGTCGTCCTCAATGTCGATCTTCGCGCCGGTGTCAGCAACGATCTTCTGAATTACAGAGCCGCCCTTGCCGATAACCTCGCGAATCTTGTCGGGATCGATCTTCATTGTGGTCATCTTGGGAGCATAACGAGAAACTTCTGCGCGAGGAGCCTCGATAGCCTTCAAGATAACTTCGTCAATGATATAATCACGACCTGCGTGAGTCATTTCAAATGCTCTCTTAATGATTTCGGGGGTAAGACCGTCAATCTTGAGGTCCATTTGAATAGAGGTGATACCCTTGTGAGTACCTGCAACCTTAAAGTCCATATCGCCATAGAAGTCCTCAAGACCTTGAATGTCGATCATGGTATCCCAAGAGCCGTCCTCAGCGGTGATGAGACCGCAGGAGATACCTGCAACGGGAGCCTTGATCGGAACACCTGCATCCATCAGTGCCAAGGTAGAGCCGCAAACGGAGCCCTGAGAGGTAGAACCGTTAGAGGATACAACGTCGGATACGAGACGGATAGCGTAGGGGAACTCTTCCTCGGAGGGAAGAACGGGAACGAGAGATCTTTCAGCGAGAGCACCGTGACCGATTTCACGACGGCCGGGGCTTCTTACAGGCTTTGCTTCACCGGTGGAGAAGCCGGGCATGTTGTAGTGATGCATATATCTCTTGGAGGTCTCGCTGTCAATGCCGTCAAGCATTTGTGCCTCGGAGAGAGTACCAAGGGTTGCAACGGTCAAAACCTGAGTCTGACCTCTGGTGAACAGACCGGAACCGTGGGTGCGGGGCAGAACGCCAACCTCACTGCCGAGAGGTCTGATCTGATCCATGCTACGACCGTCAACGCGCTTTTTGTCAACAAGCAGCCAACGGCGAACGATCTTCTTTTGAATCTTGTAGATGAGCTCTTCCATAATGTTGGGAAGCTCGGGATACTTTTCGGTAAACTTTTCAAGGATGGCATCCTTAACGGGAACCATTCTTGCATCACGTACGTTCTTGTCATCGGTGTCAAGAGCGTTCATAACGTCCTTTTCGCAGAAAGCGAAGATCTCGTCAAACATATCGTGATCGAGCTCGCAAGAAGGATATTCAAACTTCTTCTTGCCAATCTCATCGATGATGCCATTGATGAAGCCGAGAAGGTCCTTGATCTCCTCGTGAGCCTT
>JAZQKM010000171.1:0-13150 GCA_045542155.1 Eubacteriales bacterium | reverse complement strand
CTGGAACGATTTCATCCGAAGAAGGGTCATTTGCGGTGGTTTCATTCGGAGTTGTTCCCGGTGTTGTTGTTTCCTGCGTAGAGGTTGTAACAGCATTGTTCCCAACCAACAAATTGCATGAAGCAAAGAGCGTGGAAAGGGCTAATAAGAGGGCTATAAGCGCTATGCGAGCGCGATAAGAGAGTTTCATTTTTTCCAAATCTCCTTTGTGATGTTATCGTGCGAAGAGCCGACAAATTCGTCGGTGCCGGTTAGAGAAAATGCCGATGTGTCGCAGGTAAAGAACACATCCGAATGGTAAAGACGGTTCCAACGGTAAATGAGAAGCTCATTTGTGCCGTCAAGACTTTGGGGCAGGGGGGTGTCCTCCACAAAGCAATAGTCGTTTTCGCCTGCGGCTGCTACGGGATTTTGTGCGACGCGCAAAGAGGGGCACTCCTCGCCAAACAGGGGCGCGGAATAGGGGCTGACCCACAGGGGAGTGTTTCCAACGTGGTTTATCACGTTGGCGGTCAAAACGCGGTCGCGGCTTTGCCGACGGTGATTGAACATCATACCACCATCGTCGCTCAAGCAAACAATCAGCTTCACGCTATCCCTCCTTTGCAAAGTCTTTGTTCGTATTTCATTATAGCATATTCTTCTTCAAAAAGCAACTCTTTTGTAAAAAATGAGAGAGATTTGCAAAAAAACACTTTTCGCTTGACATTTTTTCTTTTTTGTGTTATAATAATCTTCGTAATAGCGAAAAAATAATTTTCGCAAAAGCGAAGAATACGATTTGCTTTTCCAAAAGCTGAAAGGAGAGGGAATGAATTTTTTGAAAATTGAAGAAATTGCCGCCAAATGGGGCATCTCCCCTCGCGCGGTTCAGCTTTTGTGCAAGGAAGGCAAAATTGCCGGTGCCGAGCGCTTTGGGCGTGCGTGGATGATTCCCGCGGATGCGGTTCGTCCCATCGACCGTCGCACCAAAGAGGGCAGGGTTTTCGATGAGGAAAATCAACCTCTGCCGCGTAACACGCCGGTGTTGTATATGACAGACTTATACAGCACCCCGGGTACAGCAGACGAGGCGTCGCAGCAGCTTGCCAACCACCGCGAGGCGCAGGTGCTTTTTGAGGCAGAGGTTGCCTATGCACGCGGAGAGATTGACAAGGTTTATGCCATTGCCAACTATCTGCTTAGCAAGCACTCAAGCTTTTATGCGGTTATTTCCGCGGGTATTCTTTTGGCACAGTGTGCTATTTGGCGAGGCGATATTGAAATGTGGCGCGCGGCAAAAATGCATATTTCCGAAGCCCCCGCGCAGACCGACCTCGACCGCGACATTATGCTGTTTGCCATTTGTGCGGTCGATATTATGCTCTATGACGTTACAGATTTCCCTGATTGGTTCCGTATGGGGTGCTTTGAACCATTACATAAGGATGCTTTCCCTGCGGCGCGCGTTTATTACGCAAAATATCTGTATACCATTGGATACGGTGTTGCAACGGGTGAGTTTTTGCTTGAGGGAATGGAAGGGCTTTCCCTGATGCGTGTTCTTCCCAACACCATCGAGCCTATGGTGTCGCAGGCAACGGTCGACCGTTCCTTGGCTTCCGAAATTCATCTGCGCTTGAACTGTGCGGCAGTATACCATAACAGCGGTGACGATGACCAAGCCATTCGTCACATCGACCGCGCAATCGAGCTGGCTCTGCCCGATAAGCTTTACGGAATATTTTCGGAATACTGCCGCGTGATGGATTCCTTAATGGAGCAACGTCTGTCGGCTGTCGCTCCCGATGCATGGAAAGAGGTTAAATCGCTCTATCGCACCTACAACGAGGGGTGGTCATACTTGAGCGGAAGCGCGCGCGGCAAGACAATCGCAACCACGCTCTCCGCCAAGGAGAGAGAGGTTGCAAAGCTTGCGGCATTTGGAATGAGCAATGCACAAATTGCCGAAAACCTGCATATGTCTGTGTCGGTTGTCAAGCAGGCAATTCGCGTAACCAGCGAAAAGACCGGCATGTCGCGCCGCGAATTTGCAAAGATTCTTTAATTGTTTGTTTTGAATTTTAGATACAAAAAGAACCCTGTTATATATCCAAATCTTTGAAAAAAAGAGATAAAACCGTGAAAAAATAAGACCTAAAAAAGTGATTTTAGGTAATACCGCAAAGGGGAAAAGTTTGCTATACTATTTGTGCGGGCGGGAAAGTGGACGTTCACGCCCCCAAGGCGCAGTCGTGTAAAGAGTTTTTTGGTGTTTTCTTTGCACGGCGCGCCGCCGAGAAAGCGTTTTCACCCTTTCGCGAAAAATCGGCGTTATATAGAGGGACTGTTACTCAACAGCCCCGTCATAAAAACCCCGGATTGTTTTTTCACCCTTTCACACACAATCCAGGGGTTGTTTTTTACCCAAAGCCGAAGAAAGGAGACCGTTGATGTTAAAGCGCCTGAGACGCAACCGACAAGAAGAGAATATACCGAAAGAGGGAGACCTCTATGCGCGTATAGAGCATGCAGGATGTACGTTTGACCTTTACTATGGATACTATGAAGAGTGCGACCGCCAAAACCCGTTGGTGCGACCGGTTCCGCTTTACCCCGATTTCACGGTAAATCCGCAATACGATAACGAGGGGCATCCCTTTGCAACCGAAATGCAGGACGTTTGCATCTACTACGTAGGAAACATGAGAGATGACGGCTGCTACGGATGTGAGCACTACCGTCGTGTAATCGACTTTATCGGAGTTTGCACCTGTGCGGTGCGCCGCAAAAAGCCATTAGAATAATAGCCCGAGCCCACGCAAACCGGCGGCAACGAAATTTCGTTGCCGCCGTTTTTGTGTGTTTTATTGTAAAACGAAAACCACCAGCAGTGCTGGTGGTTCCAAAAAGCTTTAGCTTTGCACAGTCCCGCCGCAGCGGAAGGCTCCCCTGTGTAAGGGGAGCTGTCAGTCGATAGACTGACTGAGGGGTTGGCTCTAATTATTCTAGATGGCCACAACCCCTCCGTCATTTTCTTGCGAAAATGCCACCTCCCCTTGCACAGGGGAGGCTAAGATAGTCGCCACATCTGTGGCGGTAGGACAATTACCGCAAGAGGCGGATAATTCGACGAGCCTTAAGGCTCAGCGTGTGAAATGCCCCACGGGGGCTATCGCAAGCCACCAGCACTGCTGGTGGTCATGACTTTTCTTCTGCTTCAACGGGGTACTTGGGCTTGGGGAGATTCCAACGCAGGAAGGATGCCAAAAAGCGGAGCGCAATCACTACCGACGCTCCAATAATGGATGCGATGACGGGCGCATAAAAGAATTTTACAATCAAAAAAGCCACAATCGCTCCCGCAATCGACGCGCAAGCGTAAAAGTGCTTTACAAAAATCTTGGGCAAATTCATCGAGAATACGTCGCGCAGCACACCGCCGCCAACACCGGTAATCACGCCCAAAAAGACGGCTGTAAAGAAGTTGGGGCTCTCGAGGTGTTCAAAGCAGGCGTTTACACCCACAACCGTGAACACGCCAAGACCGACCGAATCGGCAATCATCAAGGAGAGGGCTTGCACCTTATGCTTGTTGCGCGAGAAGACCTTTTGAATAAAGGGCAGATATGTAATTGCCGGAATGGCAAGACCGAGCACCGCTTGCAGGGGATTGACAAATGCCGCGGGCGGCGTAACACCCAAAATTAGGTCGCGAATGATGCCGCCGCCGATAGCAGTGGTCATACCGAGTACGCACGCACCAAAAATGTCCATTTCTTTTTTCATTGCGGTGAGCGCTCCCGAAAGAGAGAACGCAATCACACCGATGATTTCAAACACAAAAAAGACAGAATCCATAAATCTCTCCTGTTTCCAAAATATGTTACGCTAACAGTATAGCACACAGACGGACAAAAAGCAACAAGAAAATTTCAATTTAGAGGAGAGTTCCCACAATCAAAATTTTTCAAAAAGCAACCAACGCGTTATTTACTTTTACTTTTTTGCGTGGTATAATTTTGTTAAACAGCAATTTTGAAAAGGAATTTTTGGCTTTTTTGTAAAAAAGCGCAAACCTTTTTGCATTTTTTCACACTATGTATATGAAAGCAAATCGTCGTTTGGAAGAGAGGTGAGTACCGTGAAAAAGCAGAAGAAAGAAAAATTGGAAAAGCAAGAAAAAAAGAAGATTAACTGGAAGAGGACGTTTCAAAACAACGTCTTTATGTTGCGTCTTTTAATCAAGGCGTGCCCGGGTGTGTTTATTCTCGATTTGATTTGCACGATTTTGGGGGCGGTTCGTTCCTTCTTGGCGGGAACCTATCTTTATATGTATGCGCTCAATGCTCTGCAAGAGGGCATCGAGCTCAAAAAGATTTTGATTACCCTTGGCGGATTGATTATCTTTTCGGTTTCGGAAATGCTCTTCCAAAACATTGCGGCGTGTTATTTTAACGTCAAGTATCACACGGTCAACGCCTATTTCCAACAGATGATGCAAAAGAAGGCGGTCGAGGTCGACCTTGCCTGCTATGAGAACGCCGAGTTTTTTGACACCTACATCAAAGCGGCGGATGAGGCAACCAACCGCGCCTATTCGGTTATGAACAACATTACAGGTGTGATTTGGGTGATTATCAACGTCGGCGCCACGGGTGCCTTGATTCTTACCATCGACCCTGTATTTATTCTCATCGCGCTCGCGCCCTGCCTCTGCACGCTGCTCATTGGCAAAAAACGTAACCGTATCCGCTACGACTACGATATGCGCAACAAAGAGGTTGGCAGACAGCGCGACTACGTGCGCCGCACCTTCTACCTCAAGGATTTCTCCAAAGAGATGCGCCTGAGCGAAATGTGGAAGGTTATGTACGGACGTATGCGCTCGAGTATTGCCGAAATGAAGGATATTGTACACAAATACGGCTACAAGGTGATGTTCTTCCGCTACTTGTACGACGTTATCTACAACGTGTTGGTGTATTCGGGAACGGTCCTTTTGGCATCCTTCAAAACCTTGGTGCTCAAAAATATGCTCATTGGCGATTGCTTTGTGGTTATCAACTCCATTACCAACGTTGCGGGCAACATCAACTATATGGGCAACGTGTTCCTCAAGCTTGACGAAAACTCGCTCTACGTCGACAACTTGCGCAAGTTTTTGGAGTACGAGGTACAAATTGCCGAGGACGAAAACGCACCCGCGGTTTCTTCTTTCCAAAGGTTGGAGCTGAAGAATTTGACCTTCTCTTATGAAAATCAAAAAACGCCCGCACTTGCCGACGTTAGCTTTACCGTAAACGTTGGCGAAAAGATTGCCATTGTCGGTCACAACGGCGCGGGCAAGACAACCTTAATTAAACTTTTGCAACGCTTGTACGACCCCGACGGGGGCGAGATTCTTGTCAACGGCGAGAATATCAAAACCTATCGCCTCTCGTCCTATCGCGCGCTTTTTGGCACGGTGTTCCAAGATTACTGCCTCTTTGCAACCACGGTTGCCGAAAACGTCATGATGCGTGGCAACATCACCGAAGAGGATAGGGCTACCGTTAAGGATGCCCTTCAAAAAGCGGGCATTTACGAAAAAATTGAAGAATTGCCCAACGGAATCGATTCTACCGTAACGCGCGAATTTGACAAAGAGGGCGCTATGTTCTCGGGCGGTGAAGCGCAAAAGATTTCTATTGCGCGAATCTTTGCGGGCGGTCAGGAGATTGTCATTATGGACGAGCCCACCTCGGCGCTTGACCCGATTGCCGAGCAGGAAATGTACCGCAATATGTTCGAGGCGTGCGAGGGAAAAACGGTTATTTTCATTTCTCACCGACTTTCCAGCGCGACCATGGCAGACCGCGTGTATCTCTTTGAGGACGGACGCATTATTGAACAAGGCTCGCACCGCGAGCTGCTTGCGCTCCACGGCAAGTATGCCGATATGTGGCACAAGCAGGCAGATACCTATCTTGATAAAGAGGAGGTGACGGCATGAGCAAAAAGATAAAGGAAAAGAAGCAGAAAAAAGAAAAAGCAGAAAAGAAAGAGCGGCACAATCCCATACGGGTTGTCAAAAACCTTTGGTTTATGCTGCAATTCGTGTTCAAATACACGCCGGGATATGCCGTTATCACCGTTGTGGAGGCACTCGGACGCGGTGCTTCGCACGTTATTGGCATCCTCTTTACCAAGTACATCTTTGACGCCATTGAGGCGGGAACCGACTTTGGCGAGGTTCTGTTTTGGATTCTGCTCGTTACGGGCTACAACGCCGCCTTTGAGCTCTTTAACAAATGGCGTTACGACGTTTTTGTACCGCGTGTAAAGCTGACCTTGCACGAAACCATTCAAACCGAGCTTTACAAAAAGGCGCGCGAGCTTGACCAAAGCTGCTATGACGACCCCGAGTTCTACAACGATTTCATTTGGGCAATCCGCGAGTCCGACGGACGTGTGGCACATATTGTAGAGTGTTTTAGCATTATGATCAACCGCATCACGTCCAGTGCAGCGGTGCTCGGTTTGCTTGCCTCTATGGACTTAGTGGTAACGCTGATTCTTATCGCATCTGTCGTTCTTGGCTTTGTGGTAAAGAGTATTATCAACAAAATCGGATACAAGCAAAATCTTGAGGCAAATCCCATTTGGCGCAAGCTCGGGTATTTCCGTCGCGTCTTCTATATGCCAGACTATGCCAAGGAGCTGCGCTGCGGAGGCATTGCCGAGCATTTGCAAAACGAATATCAAGAAACCAACAAGCAAATGATTGCCTGCGTCAAAAAGTACCAAAAAAAGTATTTAGTCCTTTGGATTCTTTCCGACCTGCTCGTCTATCTCTTGCCCTCGGTAGGCATTACGAGCTATCTTGTGGTGCGTTATATCACCGATGCAACCCTTTCGCTCGGCAGCTTTTCGGCAAGCATCAGCGCAAGCCAAAAGCTCTACTACACCCTTGACGATATTGGAAATTATATCAACAAATTCCACGAGCACAGTCTTTATATCGAAAAGGTTAAAACCTTTATGCATTACGAGCCCAAAATCAAGGGTGAGGAGACCGAGGTTCCCGCATTTAAATCTTTGACCATCAAAAACCTCGATTTTGTATACCCCTTTACCAAGGATGACAAAAAGACCTTGCAGGGGCTCAATCTTGAAATCAAGAAAGGTGAAAAGGTTGCGTTTGTCGGCTACAACGGTGCAGGAAAGACCACGCTCATCAAGCTTTTGATGCGTCTTTACGATACCACAAGCGGCGAAATTCTTTACAACGGTCGCAACATTACCGATTTCGACCCCGAAAAATACCGCGAGCATATCGGCGCGGTGTTCCAAGACTATAAGGTTTTTGCGGCAACGGTCGCCGAAAACGTAATGGGTGGCGAGTACACGGATGCCGACGAAGAAGCGGTGCTTTCCGCGCTCCGCGCCGCATCCTTTGAGGAAAAGCTTAAGCAGATGCCCGACGGCATCCACTCTCAGCTCACAACCGAGTTTAGCAAAGAGGGCGTTGGACTTTCGGGCGGTGAATCGCAAAAAATCGCCATCGCACGCGTATTTGCAAGACCGTTTGAACTCATCATTATGGATGAACCTTCCTCGGCGCTCGACCCGATTGCCGAATATGAACTGAACCAATCCATTCTCGAAAACGCGGAAGGGAAAACGGTTATCTTCATTTCGCACCGTCTTTCCACCACAAGAATGGCAGATAAGATTTATATGTTCGATGGGGGAGAGATCGTCGAGAGTGGCTCTCACGATGAACTGATGGAACAGAACGGCAAGTATGCCGAAATGTACCGCGTGCAAGCCAAAAAGTACCAAACGGCGTCGTGAGGAGTAAATAAAAAATGAAAAGCGGGACACCGACCGGTGTCCCGCTTGTCTTTTGGCGGAGGATTTCTCAACACAACTCTGCCTCCGTCAAGCAAAAAGGCACCCTGATGGGTGCCTTGTGTGGCGGAGCGGTTAAGACGTAAAACGCCCCTTTATTATCATATAAAGTGATACTTATCTTCTCCGACAAACGGCGGCTCAGTTGCATATTTTTCACAGTAAGGAATGACTTTTTCGGATGCAACTCGATAGTCGTCACCAAAGATAAATATTTTGATTACATCTCCCTTTAATCTTTTTTTGCAGTTGTTTTTCGTTTTTTGTTGCTTCTTTGAAAAATAAAGGTCGTATGTATTTCCACCACCGCGAACCTGCCCCGAATAGGAAAGACCGAAGTCCTTAATTTCCGACCAATCATAGTGCTTGGTTTTTATAATTGAACTACACTTGACACCTGTATCATCAATGGTTATCTTTCTTTTGTAATTCGAAAGCGCAGTAAATCCCATCCAAAGCACAATAGATACCCATATCAACATAAACACAAGACCAAAGACATCTTCTGTACCATGTTCTTCAGTAAAAGGAAGTATTTCAAAAAGGAGAGATAAACCCATAAAAGCCATAAAAGCAGCACCACAACAAATCCATAGAAACAATGAATTTCCTTTTATGACAATTTGATTTTCCTTCACTTGAATTTGTGACATAAAAACCTCCTACTCTATTTGCTACTTACATTAGGTGACGATATAACTACCGACTGAAAATATTTTTGATATAATTAAGTATTATTGATTGTTCCTTCATTGAACTCCAAAGAAGTACCGTAGATATAAGCATAAAAAGCAAAACCGCTAAAAAATCCGTACAAAACAATATCGTCAGGAATCCAACTAACAGAGCAAAAAACAAAGTAGGGCAGAAAAATACGCATCCCGAAATTGTCGTCTGATTATTCTGCTCCTTCATCCGTAACACCATCCAATTCTTTGCCCGCAACAAAGAATGTGATCTGTTTCTTTCGCCGGATTCCCAATATCCTATAATCGAGTTGCCTTTGTCATACAAATGAAGGCCTGTTCTTGCAGAGGTATATTCCTTAAAAATATCCCACGGTGAATGCGCTTCGCATTCTATGTAATCATTGCAAATATCTTTTAATTCCAAAATGAAAAGTGTTGTTGCTAATGAAAAATAGCGCATATACTTCACCTCCAACTTAAACTATTATATCACAATTCAAACTACTTTTCAAGTAAATAAATGTTAAACTGTTCGTTTTGGCACCGTGGCGTGTGCTTGTCTTGATACAAGTCGGCTCGCTACGCTCGCCGAGCCGAGCCAAGCACACGCCACGGCATGGCCGGTGGTTATGACTGGCGGAGGATTTCTCAACACAACTTTGCCTCCGTCAAGCAAAAAGACACCCTAATGGGTGCCTTGTGTGGCGGAGGCAGAGGGATTCGAACCCCCGTGGGGTTGCCCCCAAACGGTTTTCAAGACCGCCTCGTTATGACCGCTTCGATATGCCTCCGTAAATATGATGCGCACTGTGCATCACACTTGCGGTGTGGGTATATTCGCCATAGGCGAAATATGCCTCCGTAAATGTGGTGCAACGTGATAACTTCCGCCGTCAGGCGAAATAACCTCAGTATTTACTCAATTATTTTATCACACTTGCGGAAGATTGTCAAGAGGTTTTTCAAAATGGCGTGTTTTTCTCTTGGGCGAAAAGGGAAGAGGGCAAAAAAGCAGCGAGAAGCTTTTATGCCTCTCGCTGTTTTTATGTATGCATTATTGCGCGTTGTTATCGTTGTTGTCGTTTTCGGCGTTGTTTTGGTTGTTTGCAAAGCCAACAAAGGGGTTAGGGCTGCTTGCTGCCATAGCTTCTTGCTGTGCTTTCGCTTTTGCGCTTTTAACCTTGTTAACAACGTAGCTTCCTGCACCTACTGCGCAAAGCAGAATGGTGATGGCGAGGTCAACAAAGTAGTCAACACCAATCTCGGGATCGGCAAGGAAGAGGTGCGCGTTTCTAACGGCATCAAAGAAGGTGATGGTGTAGTCGATCTCACCGTTTTCAAACCACATGTTATAAGCTTGAACGATGTCATAAGACAGACCGCAGTACCACGCGATGACCATAACGACCAGTGCAATTACAACGGCAATGATAATGCCCTTGGTGCTTTCCTTTTTAGCAAAAACAGAATAGCCCTTAATGGCACAAACTGCGGCAACAAGACCGCTGATGCTTGCCATAAAGCCAACGAGGTAGAGGACGAACCAAAGCACGCCGCCTGCAAGAGCGAACAAGAATGCACCCACAATACCTGCAAGCACATTTTCTTGAACGAGTTCATTTTTGTTTTCAATAATTGGGTTGTTCATACTGTCTCCTTTTTTATGCAAAGAAATTTGATGCGGCGTCTTTGCAACATCGTATGCATTATAACATATATGTAGAAGAATGTCAACAAAAATATCACAACAGTTGTAAAAAAACAAACTCTTTCCGTGCCTCAACTTGACAACGCCACGCAAGTGTGTTATAATATACTGAATAACTATTGAAAGGAGTGATACGATGGCAAAGGTCAAATGGCGTGGCGGAGCGATGCTTGCACCCGTACCGCCCACAATGGTCACTTGCTCGCACGATGGCAAGGATAACGTCTTTACCGTTGCGTGGACGGGTATTACCAACACCATTCCACCCAAAACCTATATTGCGGTACGCCCATCGCGTCATTCTTACAAGCTGATTAAAGAGAGCGGCGAGTTCGCCATCAATTTGACAACGACCGCCCTGGTGCGTTCCGCCGATTTCTGCGGCGTGCACACGGGTGCCAAAATTGACAAGTTCGAGCGATGTAAGCTTTCCAAAGAGCCCGCGAGCGAGATTGGATGTCCTATCCTCTCCGACTCTCCTCTCGTTTTGGAGTGTCGGGTGACCGACATTATCCCTCTTGGCTCGCACGATATGTTCCTTGCCGATATCGTAGCGGTTGACGTTGACGAGTCTCTCATCGATGCCGACGGAAAGCTACATCTCGATAAGGCAGGTCTTGTTGCTTATGCGCACGGCACCTACTTTGAGCTTGGTAAACAGATAGGCAAATTCGGCTTTTCGGTTGCCAAAAAGAAAAAGAAGCCACACACAAAAAAGAAATAAACTCAAATCGAAACGCCACGCGGAGCGTTCCGCAAAAGGAGATAGATTATGCAACTTTACAATTCACTTTCCCGAACAAAAGAAGAATTCATTCCCAACGAGGCAGGCAAGGTCAGGATGTACACCTGCGGCCCTACGGTTTATCACTTTGCGCACATCGGTAACTTGCGCACCTACATTATGGAAGATATCCTTGACCGCTACTTCCGTTACAGCGGCTATGACGTAACGCGCGTTATGAACATCACCGACGTCGGTCACTTGACCTCTGATGCCGACACGGGTGAGGATAAGATGCTCAAGGGCGCAAAGCGCGAAAAGAAGACCGTTATGGAAATCGCGCAATTCTACACCGAAAAATTCTTTGAGGATTGCAAGGCACTCAACATCCGTCACCCCGAGGTAGTAGAGCCAGCAACCTCTTGCATCGACGAGTTTATCAAGGTCATCGAGTCGCTTATCGAAAAGGACTATGCATACGAGGCAGGCGGCAACATTTATTTTGACACCTCTAAGCTCGACCAATACTACAAGTTCCACAACTTTGAGGAAGAAGACCTTGCGGTCGGCGTGCGCGAGGGCGTTGAGGCCGACGGCAACAAGAGAAACAAGGCAGACTTTGTTTTGTGGTTCACCAAGTCCAAGTTTGACGACCAAGAGCTCAAATGGAACAGCCCTTGGGGTATCGGTTACCCCGGCTGGCACATTGAGTGCTCCTGCATCAGTATGAAGCATTTGGGTGAACGTCTTGACGTTCACTGCGGCGGCATTGATAATGCATTCCCGCACCACACCAATGAGATTGCGCAGTCCGAGGCATTCCTTGGCCACAAGTGGTGCAATTATTGGTTCCACGTTCTGCATCTGAACACCAATTCGGGCAAGATGAGCAAATCCAAGGGCGAATTTTTGACCGTTTCTCTCCTTGTAGAAAAAGGCTTTGACCCTATGGTTTACCGCTTCTTCTGCCTGCAATCGCACTACCGTAAATCTTTGGTGTTCTCTTGGGAAAACATGGAGAACGCGAAGGTTGCCTACAACAAGCTCATTGCGCGCATTGCATCCCTCAAGGATGACGGTGCTGTTGACGAGGCTGCACTTGCCGAGCTCAAGGCAGGATTTGTCAAGGCTCTTGATAACGACCTGAACACGTCTTTGGCAGTGACCGCCGTTTACGACGTCCTCAAAGCAAAGACCAATGATGCTACCAAGAAGGCGGCTCTTGCCGACTTTGATACCGTTCTTTGCCTCAACCTTTTGGAGAACGCCGCAAAACTGAATGCAGAGAAGGAAGAAAAGGCAGAGGCTCCCGTATCCGACGACCCGTTTGTAGCAGAAATCGAGCGCCTTATCGTTGAAAGAAAAGAAGCCAAGGCTGCCAAGAACTATGCCGAGGCAGACCGTATTCGTGCATACCTCTTGGAAAAGGGTATTATTTTGGTTGATACCAAAGAGGGAACAACCTGGAAAAAAGAGGGCTGATAATGATTCAAAAGATAAAAGCATTCTGCACAAAGCACCATGAAATGGTGATGTACCTCATCTTCGGCTTTTTGACAACGGTTGTCGGTTGGAGCGTCTACTATGCCATTCTGCTCGGCGGCCGAGCGATATTTGATTTTCCCGTAGAGGAGACAACGTCTGCACGTTATTTCGCACTCTACACAACAGCGCAGGTTTTGCAATGGGGGCTCGCAGGTCTGTTTGCTTTCTTTACCAACCGCGCGTGGGTGTTTACCGATGCCGACAAGTCGGTTTCTATTTGGAAGCAGCTTATCACCTTTTCAGGCGGACGTCTCGTTACCTTCGGCTTGGATTACGTCATCACCTTTGGCTTGACCGTGGCGCTTTGCGCACTTATCCCCTCGTGGACGGCGGTTGTGCTCTTTGGCAAGACCTTTAACCTGTGCGAGATAGGCTCCAAGCTGGTAGCCGCCGTTGTGGTTATCATTTCCAATTATGTTATGAGCAAAGTGTTTGTTTTCAAAAAGAAAAAAGAATAATAAAAAACTGCCGCATCTCAAACGAGATGCGGCAGTTTTTGTTGTTTATTTCAACAGTTCAATCAAAAAGGCGAGCCCGTAAAGCACAACCAAGTGTGCCGGGTAGAAGATGTAGAATACGTATTTCATTTTCGCGCGGCCGCGCTTGCCG
>JAZQKM010000170.1:0-6365 GCA_045542155.1 Eubacteriales bacterium | reverse complement strand
TCCTAAGCCCGCTTGGCCCCCGACTTAAGCCAACCACGCCGTTAACGACCTCATTGAGAGTTCCGTCACCGCCGCAGGCATAAAAGCGCACGGGCTCTTGGTGCTCGGTGCAATATTTGCGAATGTACGCCGTTGCATCGCCCGGGGCTTGCGTTTCGTAGAGCTCGTAATCTACCTCTACCTTTTTCAGTTCCAAAATTTTTTTGATGTTATCAAAGGAATTATCCTTGCCGGCCGCGGGGTTGATGATGAAAATATGTTTCATAACTGCCACTTTCCTTTATGTTTATTTTTGATTTTTCGGGCGATTGGCTGGTAGTGATGTCAAAAAAAGTGTCACAAATACTTAACGTATGCGCTGAATGCCGACGGAATTGCATACCGTTCATGCAGTTCACCGTTTGGCACAAGAAGCATACCCGACTTGCCGTGCAAGCCGTCAAATTCGGGGGTGATGCGCACGTCATAGGCAATCATGTGCCACTCGATGTGCGTAAAGATGTGCTTGGAATTTTCTATTTTTTGAAGCCGCAAGGGCTCAAATCCAACGGAACGCAAATACGCGAGAGCCGCCTCTTTTGAAAGATGTCCCTTGACGTTTGGAAGCTCATAAAGCCCTGCCAAAAGCCCCTTTTGGGGACGCTTGGAGAGCGCCGTGCGGTCGCCGTCGCGAATGAGAAAAACGGTTTTTTCTTCGATACGTCTCGGCTTTTTGGGGGAACGTACGGGAATTTCATCGGTTTTCCCCTCTCGCAAAGCCACGCAGAAGTCGCGAAGCGGACAGGCATCACACGTCGGCGCGCGATTGGGCGCGCAAACGGTTGCACCGAGTTCAATCAAGCCTTGGGTAAAGTCTCCCGCCTTGGCGGGAACAACACGCAAAAGTGCCTCGCGAAAGGCTTTCTTGGTTTCGGGCAGAGTAATATCGGCATCTGTTCCGCTCACACGAGCGAGAACGCGTAAGACGTTGCCGTCGACGGCGGGAACACGCAAGCCGTATGCGATAGACGCAATCGCACCCGCGGTGTATTCGCCGATACCCGGGAGCTTTAGGAGCTCCTCGTAGGTCTTTGGCATTGCGCCACCGTAGTTCTCAACCACCTCGCGTGCCGCCTTTTGCAAATTTCGTGCACGGCTGTAATATCCCAAGCCTTCCCAAAGCTTCATCAGCTTTTCTTCGGGGAGAGAGGCGAGTGACGCGACATCGGGACAGGTCTCCAAAAAGCGTGCATAGTAGGGCTTAACCGCCTCAACGCGCGTTTGCTGAAGCATAATTTCGGAGAGCCATATTCGATAAGGGTCGGACGTGTGCCGCCAAGGCAAGTCTCTTTTATTTTGTTGATACCACAAAAGCAGTGACTTCACCGCCCCGGGTGTGAGAATATCGTTCATTTTCGACTTCCTTTGCTTTGGTTGTAACCATTATAACATATACCGTGCGAAAAATCAAGAAAAATAGCAAAATCTAAGCGGACAAATATATAGAATTTTTCCAAACCTCTTGTATTTTTTGCCGTAAAATGGTAAAATAAAATCACAAATTAAATGAAAGGAACATCAGTTATGGCATTTTTGCGATTTTTGGAAAGCATCCGCACACCGTTTGGTGACGCGCTAATGTCCTTTATCACCCTGTTTGGCGAAGAAACACTCTTTATCGTTCTTGCACTTGTATTCTTTTGGTGCATTGATAAAAAACGCGGATATTATCTGCTCTTTACCTGCTTTACGGGAACAATCTGTATTCAATTTTTAAAGATGACCTTCCGTATTCCGCGCCCGTGGGTGCTCGACCCCAACTTTACCATTGTGGAAAGTGCGAGAGAGGCGGCAACGGGATACTCCTTCCCCAGCGGACACACGCAATGCGCCGCAGGTCTTTGGGGCGGCATTGCAAGAAGCGCAAAAAAGCGTGCCGTTCAAATTGGCGGCACCGTGCTCGTGCTCCTCGTAGCCCTTTCGAGAATGTACCTCGGTGTGCACACACCTCTTGACGTTCTCGTTTCTCTCGGCATCGCACTTGTTGTCATTTTTGGACTTTACTACGTCGTTTACCAAGGCTTTGACAAGCCAAAGAGAATTTATATCGCCTGCGGCGTACTTTTGGCTGCCGCCATTGCAAACCTGCTGTTTGTGTCGCTTTATCAGTTCCCTGCCGACGTTGACCCCGCGAACCTTGCAAGCGGACAAAAAACCGCGTGGCAGATGCTCGCGCTTGCCATTGGACTTTGCATCATTTATCCCCTTGACCGCCACTGGCTCAAATTTGAAACAGACGCCGTTTGGTGGGCACAGCTCCTCAAGCTCGCCATTGGCGTAGGACTTGTTTTGGCAGTACGTGTAGGTCTCAAAGCGCCCATCAACGCCCTCTTCGGCACCAACGTCGGTGCAGGTGTGCGTTATTTCCTCATCGTTGTGGTAGCAGGCATTCTTTGGCCGATGACCTTCAAATTCTGGGCGAAGCTTGGTAAAAACACGGCACAGCGCGAAAGCAAGAACCAATATTAAGAATTAAGATAAAAAACGACCGCTTGGTGTGCAAAACACATCAAGCGGTCGTTTTTTATTCTTCAATTTCCAAATCAATTTCAACAGCGTCGCCTGCGGTGGAGACGTCGGTGATAAAGTCGTCATCGTCAAAGTCGAAAACCTCAAGGGGCTCGGCTTCTTCCTGCTGCTTGGCGCGCACGGCGGCGGCTCTCGCCTCGGCATCCTTTTTTGCCGCTTCTGCGGCTTTGTGTGCCTGTGCTGCCTCGGCGGCGGTTTCGGCAACGCTATCCTTAAAAACAGTTACCTCTTTTTCGGCCTCGAGAGCGCGCTCTCTGAGCTCCTCGATTTGTTGCTTGACCGAACGAATCTCCAGCATTGCATCCTTAACGTCCGTAATGCAAACGGAAATTTGGTCAAAGTTTTCTTTGTCCTCTACAAAATGGCCAAAGGAAGCCTTGCCGAGAGCGGCGTATGCCTCTTCGAGCTTGCGCTCAGCCATAGAAAGCTTGACCTGCAAGGCTGCCATATCGGCAGTTTGATTGATTTTGGTTGCAGCGCGACCTGCAAAAGCTCTGATTCCGCCGTAGATTTCTTCCCAATTCATACGTTTTGCTCCTTAATTTGAAATACGGTGCGTTTTTTCTATAAATAGTATATACCCTTTTGCGCGTGTTGTCAACCGTATAAAAGCAAATTTTTATGCAAACACTAACGGCAAATTTGAAAATGTTTTTGAAAGGATATCAGCAATGAAAATAAGTAAAGAAACGTATGCAAAATTCGCCGATGCTCACGCGCCCAAATCCCCCTTGGGCAAGGACTGCCTTTGGGCGTTTTTGGTGGGCGGCTCCATTTGCACCGTCGGGCAAATCTTGCGCGACGTGTTTCAAAATTTATGTTCTCTTGACGAGGAAACCGCAGGCACGCTGACGTCTGTTTCTCTCATTCTTGCGGCGGTCGTTTTGACCGCGCTCGGCATATTCGATAACGTTGCAAAGCACGCGGGAGCAGGAACGCTCGTTCCCATTACAGGCTTTGCCAATGCCGTCGTCTCCCCCGCCATCGACAGCCACTCCGAGGGGCTCATTCTTGGCGTGGGCGCCAAGATATTTAGCGTTGCGGGCCCCGTTTTGCTCTACGGAACACTTGCGGGCTTTGTTTACGGTGTGATTTATTGGCTCTGCCAAATGCTGTGATGCGCATTGCGTGTGTTGACAATTTGCCAAAAATGTGATAAAATAATAAAAAACCGACACTCGTCCGAAAGGAGAGCCCCTTATGACTTATGAAGAAATTCGTCGCGACGAGGAAATTCGCACCTATATTGAGCGGGCCGATTCCGCCTTGTGCGCCATTGGTTACACCGAGCACAATCAGGCACACGTCTGCCGCGTAGCCGAAGAGGCAGGGCGCATCCTCTCGCTCCTCGGCTACCCCGAGCGAGACGTGGAGCTTGTCAAAATTGCAGGATATTTGCACGACATTGGAAACATTGTCAACCGCCGCGACCATTGCCAAAGCGGTGCCTTGATGGCATTTTCGCTCTTGCGCGAACGCGGCTTTGACGCGCGCGACGTTGCCGACATAATGACCGCCATCGGAAACCACGATGAGAGTGCGGGCACACCCGTAAGCCCCATTGCCGCCGCCTTGATTTTGGCAGACAAAAGTGACGTGCGCCGCTCCCGTGTGCGTAACACCGACCACATCCGCTTTGATATTCACGACCGCGTCAATTATTCGGTAGAAAAGTCCACCCTCTCGGTAAACGAAGAAAAAACGCAGCTCACCCTTGCCCTTGCCATTGATACGACCATTGGCTCGGTGAGTGATTATTTTGAAATTTTCCTCGAGCGTATGCTCCTGTGCCGCCACGCGGCGGAATACTTGGGTTTGAAGTTCAGGCTCACGATGAATGAGCAGGTTTTGATGTAAACCGCTCAAAATTCGCACACGTGTTTGCAAAACGATAAAAAGAAACGAGGCCACACTATGAAACAACGTGAAAAACTCGGCTCGCGCTTGGGCTTTATTCTCCTCTCGGCGGGCTGTGCCATCGGACTTGGCAACGTCTACCGCTTCCCCATCCTGGCAGGTAGCTACGGCGGTGCTATGTTCGTTCTTATCTACATCGCATTTCTCATCCTTTTGGGACTGCCCTGTATGACGGCAGAGCTTGCCGTAGGACGTGCATCCCAACGCAGTATTGCCACCTCATTTGATGAATTGGAACGCCCGGGTCAAAAATGGCACCTGATGAAATACCTCGGCATTGCAGGTAACTATCTGTTAATGATGTTCTACACCTGCATTTCGGGGTGGATGATCATTTATTTCGTCAAATATTTGAGCGGTTCCATTCTTTCGGCGCAAGGCGACGCCGCTCTCGGCGCCGTATTCGGCGATATGATAGGCAATACGTGGTTGGTTTTGGGTGCTACCCTCGCCGCCATTGCCATCTGCTTTTTGATTTGCTCTCTCGGACTGCAAAAGGGCGTTGAACGCATTACAAAATGGATGATGGTCGCGCTTTTTGTACTGATGGTAGGTCTTGTTGTCTACTCCCTGACCTTAGACAATGCCGCAGAGGGCTTGAAATTTTATCTTGTTCCCTCTTTTGAAAGAATGCAAGAGGCGGGGCTTGTCACCGTCATTTCTGCCGCTATGGGGCAAGCGTTTTTCACTTTGAGCATCGGTATTGGTTCCATTGCCATTTTTGGCAGCTACATTAACAAGGAGCGCCGTCTGCTTGGAGAAGCCGTTACCATCGTCTCGCTTGACACCTCTGTCGCTTTGATGTCAGGCCTTATCATCTTCCCCGCTTGCTTCACTTATAACAACGGTGTCAGCGCAGATGCGGGCTCGGTTGGCGCAGGCTTTCTGTTTACCACGCTTTCCTCTATTTTTAACGCAATGCCTGCGGGACGCATCGTGGGCGCGCTCTTCTTCCTGTTTATGATTTTTGCGGCATTCTCCACCTTGATTGCCGTATTTGAAAACATCATTTCCTTTTGGTTAGAGCTCACTCCCCTTTCGCGCCGCGCGGTATCCCTTATCAACATTGCACTCATTGCCGTTCTTTCGCTGCCCTGCGTGTTCAGCTTGAACATTTGGAGCGACGTGACCGTGTTTGGTAAATCCTTTATGGATTTGGAAGACTTTATCGTCTCCAACCTTCTTTTGCCCATCGGTGCCCTGATTTACGTTCTCTTTTGCACCACGCGCTACGGTTGGGGATGGAAGAATTTTGAGAAGGAAGTCAACTGCGGCGAGCGCGGCTTCTCACTCCCACGTTGGATTCGCCCTTATATGACCTTTGTTCTGCCCGTCATCATTCTTGCCGTGCTGATTATGTCGGTGGTTTGATGCACAAATAAGAATGTGGGGAGACCTTTTTGCGAAAAGGTCTCCCCACACCCCTCCCAAAAACTCTCTGACAATGGGTCCGTAAACGAAATTTGTTGGTGTACTAACAGCCGGTCGGCGCGCGCCGTAAGGCACGCTTTTGCTTTCGCGAACGGTCAGGTAGCGAAGCGGCGCGAGCGGAATGAATGACAGTCCAGTGGACTGTCAGAACGTGAGCGTGACCGAGCCGCAGCGAGACCCACCGAGACCCTGCCCGTTAGGAAAGTTGTTTAGAAAAATGGTGTCCAAAAGTGTGCAAAATTAAAGAGATTCTTGTTGGGGACGATTTACAATAAAAAAGCAACTCCCGAGAGGGAGTTGCTTTTTTGTTTAAAAGATAACGCGCAGCCAACGCAAGAGGTAGACCAAAAGGGCGATGATAACCCACACAAGCGAGAACGCAATGGCCACACAGAAGAGTGAGAACAGAGGCAGGTTTATCTGCATCAATGCATTTACAATGCCGCCCT
>JAZQKM010000169.1:0-10849 GCA_045542155.1 Eubacteriales bacterium | reverse complement strand
ATGTTTGCTCCAATAGAGGTGCCGCTTCTGCCGATTTGATTGGATATTATGGATTCTCTTTTTTCTTTAAGCGATTTTACAAGATTTATGATTTGAACTGCAAAATCCATAGATTGGACAGATAATTTATCGTTTCTCATAACATCACCTCTTTTGGTATAAGTATATCATATTTATCTCCGTTTGTCAATGAAGCATTGCCGCTGGCAATATGAAGCGGCAACTGCAACAAGTTGCCGTTGCCATGAAGCGTTTGCTTCGCAAACATGAAGCGAATCGCGCCCGTGCATCCTCATGTGCCGTAAGGCACACTTCATAGGGCGAAGCCCTGCTTCATTTTTCATGCGCCACAGGCGCGCTTCATTCAAAAAAGGAACTTTTGTCTGGTAGACAAAAGTTCCTTTTTTGCTGGTGGAGACAATAGGAATCGAACCTATGACCTCTTGCATGTCAAGCAAGCGCTCTAACCATCTGGGCTATGCCTCCAAGCGGTGTATATTATATCACATTATTTTGGAAATTGCAAGGGGTTTTGGTGATTTTTTTGAAAATATTTTTACAATGTGACCGTATGTGCATTATATCCACAATAAAGACGATAGCCGCCGACTAAACCGGTGGCTATCGTTTTCATTCTATGCTATTAAGTCAATACAATTTTTAAGGATACCTATCTCCATCCGGAATCAAAAAAGCGCAAAATTATCATCCTCTACCACAAAAACCAAATTATTAGACCGGAAACTATGAATTTTATGTTAAAACACTTGACTTTCATTGATAAATGTGGATAATGGATGTGTTATAATAACATTTTTCGATAATTCCCGACAGTTCATGTACAAATTATAATCTAAAGTATGGAGAACGGCTGTGACACTTGGAAAAGCAATAAGAACGCAATTTATTACAATTAAAAACTCTGCGGCTGTCAAAAACATCAATCAAATCATCTGCTCTGCTTGGGGCGTGGGAATTCTTGGCACACTTACTGTGCTCGCGTTTGCCTTCTCTCTCGAGGCTGTATTCTATACCATCGTTGTGTTGTACACGATATACGTTGGACTCTTTGCCGATGACCTCTCACCGATTATGCCGCTGTTTGTTTTGTGCTACGTTACCCCCTCTATTGGAAACAATCCCGGCATGAGTGACCAAGGACTTTTTTACGGCTCATCGGGGATCTACCTTTTGTGCATCGTATCTGTTGCAGTGCTGACGCTTCTTTTCAGAATTGCACTCGATAAGGATTTCGGCTTCCGCCGTCTTCTAACGACAAAAAGAACGCTCCTTTGGGGGATGGTCGCTCTTGGTGTCTCCTATTTCCTTTCGGGAATTGCACACGAGAGATATCTTGAATACGTAAAAGGAAATCTTCTTTTTGCATTTATACAGTTTGCCTCTATCTTTTTACTCTACTTTGTTTTGTCTGCCACGGTAAAATGGGAGCAATTCAACCTTGATTACTTTGCTTGGACAGGTTTGATCATAGGTCTTGTAGTATCCGCCGAGGTTATCTGCATCTATATTACCAATAACGTTATTGTGGACGCTTCTGTTTTTCGAAGCAATATTTACTCCGGCTGGGGCTGCTATAACAATATTGGCGCTCTGATCAGTATGTCAATTCCCTTCGCTTTCTATTTTGCATCCAAAAAGAAGCGCAGCTCGATTTTTCTCGTTATCGGCTTTCTCCTTCTCGTGATGGTGATACTCAGCGGCTCTCGAGGCTCTATGGTGGGCGCGGCATTTGCTTTTGTTGCTTCTTTTATTTACGCCTTCATCAAGTGCAACAACAAAAAGGAATTCCGCATAGCTACGCTTGTGCTACTTGGTATTATTGCGGTTGGTATGCTGATATTCCACAAGCAAACGGAACTGATCTTGAGCCAAATCCCCAAAATTGGGCACATCGACGAGAATGGTTCATTGGTCGTGAACGACTCCGATCGCATTAACATTTACAAAAACGGTTGGGAAATCTTTTTGCGTAACCCCATCTTCGGTCAAAGCTTCTATCCCATCGAATTCAACATCTACTCTTTCTCCTACTTAGAGCAGTTCAACTCGTTCTTCCCCCCTCGTTGGCATAACACGGTGATACAAATGCTTGCCTCCTGCGGCGTTGTGGGAATGCTTGCATACAGCTACCATCGGATTGACACCTTCCGCCTCTATTTCAAGAAGAAAACACGTACCAACACTTATATTCTTTTCTCTATTCTAACAATGCTTATTATGAGCCTTTTGGATTGCCACTTCTTTAACGTAGGGCCTGTGCTTTTCTACTCCATTGCCTTGGCCGTTATGGAATTCGGGCAAGAAACTGCCGATATCAAACGGTAAGCTTACAGGAACATTCCGTAAAAAGAACCCTTGCAAATATTTTGCAAGGGTTCTTTTTGTTGTTTAATGATTTAAATTTGTTGATTTTGTTCGGCAACCGCTACCGTCTCATCGGTAATCGTAGCCATTGCTTCTTCCATCGACATACCTTCTGCAACCGCAGCTTTACGGGCTGCATTGACCGCTTGAATGGTTTTGACTCGTTTTCCGTCGAGCGCATAACCCTTCATCGCAATGAGGGTAAGTGTCCACGCGAGCATAGGAATGAGGCAGAACAGAACGATTACTACCCAATTCATGCCCTCTGCATAAGGGGTAACCTTTGTGGGCAGGTCGCTAATACCGATGCACATCAGTGCGACCGAAACAACTGCCGCTGCCAAGGAAGAAACGAGCTTATCGACGAGCGAGAAAAGCGTTCCCATAATACCGGGGATAAATTTACCCGAGCGGTAGGTTTCGTAGTCAGCACAGTCGGCAACCATTGGGATAGGCATATCTGCTGTGGAATAATATGCTCCGTATCCAACGCCAAAGAAAAGAATAAAGAGAATAGTATAGAGGTTGATGGAAAGTCCACTCTCACCCATCAGGCTGAGGTTAAAGGCGGGATTGCCCTGCTTCCAAAGAAGCAAAAGTACGAATACGCCAACGTAGCAAGCAAGTGCGATCTTGACGTATTTCATCAAGGATGCCTTCTGTCCGTGCTTTTGCGAGGTTCGAACAGTAAAAAGGAAGAACGGAGCACTGAACACGTATCCGAGTGCCATAAATACCATATTGAAGGTATCGTAGTTGCCCATCATACAGCCGTAAAGCATAATCAGAACGGTCATATTTTGTGCGATAGCAAGGGCAAGCTTGCATCCGCCACCCGCTACCATCAAACGTTGGAGCGGCTTGTTTGCCTTGACGATGGATATGTATTCGGAAATCTTGATTGCTTCTTGCTGTCCGCCGATACCAAAATACTTTTCGTTATCCTTTTCGGCAATGCCGATGATAGCAAGGATGGTGAGAATAACGGAAATGACAATGCCAATGGGAGTCATAATAGCGTACCACTTTGCATTGTAATCCCCTGCAAAGGAGTCCCACGCCATCACCATGCCAACCACCTGCATAATACCCATGCCCGCAAGCGAACCGATGGTATTAAATACGGTAAACAAGGGGCGTTGCTTGGGATCGTTTGTAAGTACAGCCTGAGCACTTCTGGTAACTGAGGTCTGGAAGGTATAACCGATTACCCACACCGCATACAGAGCAATAAACAGCGTGTAGCGAAGCCACATCATAGTTTCGGGCACCAAGGGAGTTACAACATACAAGAGAAGTACGCTGATAGCCATAATCGCGTTACCGATAACCATAAAAGGACGGAATTTGCCAAAACGGGTGTTTGTCTTATCCATCAGTGCGCCGATGATCGGGTCGGTGATAGCGTCGAACACACGCATTCCCGTAACCATAAAGGATGCAAAAAGCATAGCAAGGCCGAGAACTGCGTTACCAAAATTGGCGATGTAAGAAAGAATCAATACAAAATATACATTTGTAGCGCCATTGTTCATTGGAAACAAGGCTAACTGATAAAATTTGGCACGGTTAATGCCGTTTGTTTCATTCATATTATTTTCTCCTTTTGCCGATTAAGTCCAGTTGCCGCCACCGGCAATTTTCTTGCCTAACTTGTAGATGGGGTTGGAGCTTTTGGCGTGACGTATCGTAATTTCGTCACTATGCTCGCCCGACACAGCCTTGATTTGAACTTCCCCTTTGAGGGGAATACGGAAGCGGAAAACCTTATTTCCTTTTTGCGTGGCAAACTTTTCACCGTTGAGATACAAGGTTACCTCAGGGCAGTTAGAATACACCTTGACGGTGGTCTTCTTCTCTGCGCGATCAACGTAGCGTCTCCCCGTAATATAAACGAAAGGCTCTTTGCTCCACCATGCTTTGTAAACGTAAAAGCTATCCTTTTTGGTTTTTCTATCAAAGGTTACAAGTCCCTTGTGATTCATGCCCGGTTCTCCGCCCTGATTTCTTGCATCGGCGGCAAAATCAAACATATTCCAAAGATGCGTCGCCCACATAAAGGGGCGTTTATCGAAGAAATTGAGCATATACTCATTGTATTTGCATTGGTATTCTTCACTTTGGTCACCGCGTCTCGGGTGAGACGAGTGCAAATTGGGCATACATTCGCAACCGTACTCGGAGTATCCAAGGCAACGATTGGGATAGCGTTTGTGGAAATAATCTACCCACAGATTGTTGAGCCACATAAAGGGGGTGTACCACCCGAGGTAAAGATTCCAACTGACGATATCGGAAAGATGTCCTACGGGATCAAACGGTGCACACATTGCATAGCACGCAAGCGTTGTGGGACGGCTGGGGTCCATCTCGTGAATCAAATCATTGAGAACTTGGTGATTATCGAGCATATCGGCTCTCTTTTTGGTGGAAATGGTAATTTCATTGGAAATTCCCCACACACAAATAGATGGATGGTTGTAACACTGAACAATCAGCTCCTTCATTTGGCTGATGGTGTTCTCGCGACCGGCGGGCATATGCTCGGAAATATATGGAATCTCCGCCCAAACGACCATACCGTACTCATCGCACAGGTCGTAAAAATATTGGTCGTGCTGGTAGTGCGCCAACCGAATGGTATTTGCACCAACCTCGCGAATCATTGCCATATCAATATCGTGATGCTCTTTTGTAATGGCGTTTCCAATTCCCTTCCAATCCTGATGGCGACAAACACCGCGCAACGGATACTCTTTACCGTTGAGGATGAAGCCCTTTTGCGCATCCACACGGAAGGAACGCACGCCAAAGCGGCAGGAAACAAAGTCTACTTCCTGTTCGTTTACCAAAAGCGTTGCTTCACAGGTATAGAGGTAGGGGTCCTCAATGCCATGCCAAAAATGCGCTTTTTCTATAATGATGGTTTCGTCGGTATCGTCACCCGTACCAACCACACGTCCTTCGGCATCTTTCAAAACAATAGAAACTATGCCATTTGTGGCATTGTGCCAAGTTCTGACCCAAACGGCAGCATCCTCGCCACCAACCTCGGGGCAAACGGCAAGGCCTTTGCCACCAAAGTAATCCATATCGAAATGATATTGGTTGACAACGATCAGCTTAACGTCACGGTAAATACCGCCATAAAAGGTGAAGTCGGCTTTTTGGGGATAGACTCTATCGTTTTTGGAGTTATCTACCTCTACCACCATATGGTTTTCTGCAGTAACGTAGTTGGTAATATCTGCGCGGAAGGTAGAATACCCGCCATCGTGCGTGATGACAGTTTTGCCGTTGATGATGACCTTTGCGGAAGCATTGACGCCCGCAAACTCGATATAAAGTCTTTCATCCTCTCCAAAGGCGGGAGCAGTAAAGTCTTTTTCATAAACGCAAGTACCGCGATAGTAATCGTCGCCGCCATCCTGACCGTCGATATTGTTCCACGTATGCGGAATATTGACTACTGTTTCGGTTCCGTCATGATAGCGAAACAGCCAATTTTCGTTAATAAGTTGCTCTTTTCTCATAAAAGCTCCTGTAACACAAGTATCTCCCTGCCCCATTTGTGTAAAATGTTCACGGACAGGGAGACTTGTTAAATTTGTTCAAACTTTCAAATAAAACTGTAAATTATGCGTTGTAATAGTAGTAATACTCTTGTTCCTTCTTCTTCTTTTTGAGATTGCGCTTGATGATGAGGAAGATTACCATCAGTACAACGATTGCGATGGTAGCATAGAGAATGATGTTGATAATGCTGGGAGTTACTGCCTTAACAACCGTGTTAGGACCAACACCGTTCATTGCTGCGGAGTTAATGATGGTGTAAAGGTTGTGATGCATAGCTTCTACCATTGCATTAACAATAACGGGATCGTCCTTTTCTGCTTTGAGTGCGTTTACTGCGTAAGGCATCATAGCGTCAAAGCAAGTAACGCCACCACTGAGAACCGCATCTGCAGCGTTGCAGTAGGTTACAAGAATGTTATCGGTGATAGACATTGCCTTGTTGTTCCATTCGCCACGGAGAATGCCGGTCATAAGACCTTGGTGCATACCGGACCAAGTGGTACCCCAACGGGTGTAAGCGGTCATAACGCCACCAAGGCCGTCGTTTTCTTCAAGTGCCTTTTGGAAAGCCTTGAGGTAGATTTCACGTGCGGCTTGCTCGGTGAGCCATGCAGCTTGACCGAGACGGTCTTGCTCGCAGTCGTTGAGCGCAAAGTGCTTCATAACAACGTCAATACCCTTGGAGCGAATACCCTTAACTTCAATGCCGCCCATTTCGCCGGCAAGGAAGCCATCCTCGGAATAATACTCGAAGTTACGTCCACCGTAAGGAGTGCGGTGGGTGTTTGCGCCGGGACCGTAGAGGCAGGAAACGCCTGCATCGACGCAGTCATTACCGATCATCACGCCAACCTCATACATCAGGTCGAGGTTAAAGGTAGCTGCCATAACGTCCTCGGATGTGAATGCGGTTGCCTGTGCACCAAGACCTGCACCAAAGAGTGCAACTGTCAAGCCTTGAGGGCCGTTTTCGTCACGGGAACCGGGAGCATTTACGGATACAACGGGGTGTCTCCAGTGGAAGCAGTCGCCGATTTCAATTAGTTCGTCGAGAGTTACGTTTTCAAGAAGCTTATCCCATGCGGGATCGTCGTAATCCTTTGCGGCATAGTTACCGTCGTTGTCATCGTCCATTTTGAACATATCGTACAGCTTGAGACCGTTCTTTTGGTCAAGCTTGGGCATTGTCTTCCATTCCTCGGGAACGGTGAAATACTCCTCGCCCATAGTCGCCCAACGACCTTCGGTCAGTTCTTTTACCATACGGTCGATCAGATTCAGTTTTACTGTCTTCTCTGCGCTGGGCATAGTACCCTGCCAATCGCTTCTGGAAAGGAAGGTTACGGTATTTTCGCCAAAGTATACGTTAGGATCTGCATCCTGCAGTTGGTTTTGAATCTTGATGCCGTTGATGGATACGGAGTAGGTTTCTTTATCAAATTCCATATCCCAGTTGTAAACGAGGTCTGCGTTACCGTTTGCATCCATACCGTTGTCGGTGGTGTAACCCTGTGCAGCAAGAACGTTGTTAACAGCGTTGTGTGCATCGGTTGCAACAGTCAAGCGGTAAGTGCCTGCATCGAGAATGTAGGTGCCGGCTTCCTTAGCGTCGTAAGCAGCCATATCGCGCTCGTCAACTACGATGGTAATGGTTTCGGACTTTCCTGCTGCCAAAACGGCGGTCTTGCCAAAGCCGATGAGTTGAACTGCGGCCTTTTCGATTTGGTTATCGATATCGTATTGGGTATAAGGAGAGGATAGGTAAACCTGTACGGTCTCCTTACCTGCAACGGAACCGGTGTTGGTAACGGTAACGGTTACGTTGTAGCAAGCCTCGCCATTTTCATTAGTTCCCTTCTCTACTGCGAGATCACTGTAAGTGAATTCGGTGTAGGAGAGGCCGTAGCCGAAGGGGAATGCTACCTCTTTGTTATATTGCTTTGCATATTCACCTGCGTTACGACCGCCGATGATAGCATCTGCATAACGGGTTTCATAGTATTTGTAACCTACGTAAATGCCTTCTTGATAGATCATATACGTGGAAGCGTTTTCGGGGATTTGGCCGTTGTAGCCTTGGTAGGTTTGTGCAACAAAGTTTTGCATTGCGGGAGAAGTGAAGTTATCGTAGCAGTAGGTATCTACAAGGCTACCGGAAGGATTCACTTTACCTGCAAGGATATCGGTTACCGCATTGGTACCTGCAATGCCAAGACCGCCAACCCACAGGCAAGCGTCGATATCGTAATCGTTGAGGAAATCAACCGCAAGTGCATTGGATGTGTTGATGAGAACTACGATTTTGGAAATTTTGCCATCCTTCTTGAGACCGTCTGCATACGCAAGAAGCTTTCTTTCGTTTGCATCGAGTTCAAGGTAGTTTTGTGCATTTGCTTGGCCCTCGTAGCCGGGGAAAGAGCAATCATAGCCCTCACCGCCAACGCGGGAGAAGGTAACGATAACTGCATCACCATAGTTGGAAATGGAGTTCTTTACGTCCTCGGGATATTTGTCAATATCAATTTCAATGATGGGAGCCTGACCTGCAAGAACTGCGCTTTCACCCTCGGAAGCACCTGCTGCTTTGGTCATCTCTTTGATGATCTTTTGAGCCTCTTTGCCGTTATACCAATCCCAAAGGGTTGCGTTTACCGCAAAACCGGATTTTTCAAGAGCTGCCTTGAGATTATCAGCCTTGGAAGCATCCACGTTACCGGAACCGGTTCCGCCGTAAGTCAAGTTGATGGAGTTGGTGGAAAGCGTGCTTACCTTTGCGCCTGCAGCGAGAGGAAGTGCGTTGCCTTTGTTGAGAAGAAGAGCTGCGCCTTCGGCCTCTACTTCATAACAAAGAGCATTACCTGCTTCAATTCTTGCAGCTTCGTTAACGTAGTCGCCGGAAAAATGAATTTCATTGGTATCTCTGCCTTCCAGCTTCCAAAACGTGTTTCCGGGAACGAGAAGAGAGATCGTGTTGTCGAACATTCTGACAACAACGTTCACGGGAATCATAATAACCGTGAGGATGATCAGAAGAACAGACATAAATTTGACAAACTTCATGGTGTTTTCTCCTTTTTGCAGTAAATTGTTGCGTATTATTTTGAACACCGCGCAAAAGCACGCATCCATTGGCTGCGTGCTTTGGGGAACAGTGCTCACCTTTATCATACCACTCTTTGACGAATTTGTCAATATAAAATGTATAAGGTAGGTAAAGTTTGTTCAAGTTTACCGAATTCCCTCCCCAAAATTTGTTGACATTGGTGTTGCGCTGTTTTTGCCTTTTTCAAACACAACAAAAGGCACCCCCGCAAATTGTATGCAGGGGTGCGATTTTATTTGATTTTATCAAACGGTGACTATATTACTTTTGCTTAATAGCGGCCTGAGCTGCAGCGAGGCGAGCGATCGGTACGCGGAAAGGAGAGCAAGATACATAGTCGAGACCGATGCTGTGGCAGAATTCTACGGATGTGGGGTCACCACCGTGCTCACCGCAAATACCAACGTGCAGGTTGGAGTTTACGGGACGGCCGAGGGTGATTGCCATGTTCATCAGCTTGCCAACACCGGTTTGGTCGAGCTTTGCGAAAGGATCGTTTTCGAAAATCTTTGCATCGTAGTATGCGGAGAGGAACTTACCTGCATCGTCACGGGAGAAGCCGTAGGTCATTTGGGTAAGGTCGTTTGTACCGAAGCAGAAGAAGTCTGCGTTAGCAGCGATTTCATCAGCGGTAAGGCATGCACGAGGAATCTCGATCATGGTACCAACTTCGTACTCAAGCTCTACTCCTGCAGCTGCGATCTCTGCGTTTGCAGTTTCAACAACAACAGCCTTAACATACTTCAATTCCTTAACGTCGCCTACCAGAGGAATCATAATTTCGGGTTTAACGTTCCATGTAGGATGATTCTTCTTGGTATTGATAGCAGCACGGATAACCGCAGCGGTTTGCATCTTTGCGATTTCGGGATAGGTTACTGCCAAACGGCATCCACGGTGACCCATCATGGGGTTGAACTCGTGGAGAGAGGAGATGATAGTCTTGATATCTTCAACAGTCTTGCCTTGCGCTTTTGCAAGAGTTGCGATGTCTTCTTCGGTAGTGGGAACGAACTCATGGAGCGGAGGATCCAAGAAACGGATGCAAACAGGGTTGCCTTCGAGTGCTTCGTAGAGTTTTTCGAAGTCGCCTTGTTGGTAAGGAAGAATCTTAGCAAGAGCTACTTCTCTTTCCTCAGCGGTGTCGGAGCAGATCATCTCACGGAAAGCAGCAATTCTGTCTGCCTCGAAGAACATGTGCTCGGTGCGGCACAGACCGATACCCTCAGCGCCCAGCCCACGAGCTTTCTTAGCGTCTGCGGGAGTATCTGCATTGGTGCGAACCTTGAGAGTACGGAATTCGTCAGCCCAGCCCATAATGGTGCCGAAGTTGCCGGAAATTTCAGCATCAACAGTGGGAATAAGACCATCGTAGATGTTACCGGTGGAACCGTCGATGGAGATGCAGTCACCCTCGTGGAAGGTCTTGCCTGCTAGAGTGAATTGCTTGTTCTCTTCATCCATGGCGATTTCGCCACAACCGGAAACGCAGCACTTACCCATACCGCGAGCAACAACTGCTGCGTGAGAGGTCATACCGCCGCGAACAGTCAGGATACCCTGAGCTGCCTTCATACCGGTGATATCTTCGGGAGAGGTTTCAAGACGAACGAGGACAACCTTCTTGCCTGCGTTCTTCCAAGCTTCTGCGTCTTCTGCGGAGAATACGATTTGACCGCAAGCAGCACCGGGAGATGCGCCAAGACCGCGGCCCATGGGCTTTGCAGCCTTGAGAGCCTTTGCATCGAATTGAGGATGCAAGAGAGTGTCAAGGTTACGAGGATC
>JAZQKM010000168.1:0-2632 GCA_045542155.1 Eubacteriales bacterium | reverse complement strand
CAAACACCTATTTGATGGTCGTGAGCCGTGCGAATTTGCAAAACATCGTTTCCGACTCCATTGCACACCGTTACACAAGCTTTTCCAATGATATTCTCACACGTCAGATCAAAAAGAAGAACATTCACGCATACGTGTTCGATGGTTTTTGCGCTTCTGTAAACTCGTTGGAAAGTTATTTCAAGATTTCCATGAAAATGCTCGAGGAAGACGTTCGCACTGACCTTTTTGCCAACCGCGACCGTCAGATTTTTACCAAGGTTCGCAACAGTGCGCCCACCAAGTATGATTGCTGTGCCAAGATCAGCAACAGTATGATCGCGGACGGATGCACCATTGAGGGTGAGGTAGAAAACTCCATCATCTTCCGTGGCGTGCACGTAGGTAAGGGTTCGGTTATTAAGAACTGCATCCTTTTGCAGGATACCTATGTAGGCGACAACGTCAACCTCAACTGCGTGGTAGCCGACAAAAACGTCATCATCAAAGAAGGACGCACCCTCTCGGGCCACGAAACCATGCCCTTCTTCATCGATAAGGGCGCGACGGTTTAATACGATTTCTGTTAAAGGGGATAAAAAAGTTACCCCGAACAAATATCAGCAAGCGGTACACCTGAAAGGCTCCCTTGTGTAAAGGGAGCTGTCAGTCGGCAGACTGACTGAGGGATTGTTCTAAAAAGTATTTACAATCCCTCCGTCGCGGCTTGCACCGCGCCACCTCCCTTTACACAAGGGAGGCTGAAGTTAGTACCCGTGCAGTACCGACATTAGCAAAAGACAAAAAAGGAGATACTTCAATGAAAACAACGATCGCTTACAAAGAAAAGAACTTGTGGGTCGCATATCTCTTCCTTGCTCTTTTTTTCTTTGTAGGTTTTGTAGGAGGCGTTAAAGAAAATCTGTTTTTGGCGATATGTTGGTTGCTGTTAGCGATTATTGGCGTTGTATTTGCTGTTCGCTATTTCTTAATCCCCTCACAAATAATGGTTTTGTCCTGCGATAGCCGTACGCTGATTCTCCCCAAGGGTGTAACGGTTCCTTTGTGCTCCATTAAAAAAGTATCCTATCAACGGGGCGGAAGAGGACGAATGATACAAAATTGGGGACGTGTAACGATCTATACGTATTCGGGTACATACAAATGCGACTTTGTTGCGAATTGCAAGGATGTTGCAGAAGAACTGACTCGATTGATGCATGAAGCTAAATAAAAAAGATAAAAGGTAAAAGAAAACTATGAAAAAAATTTTGTTCGTTGGTGCAGAGGCGATGCCCTTTGCCGCCACGGGTGGACTTGGCGACGTAATGGGCTCGCTCCCTGCGGCTCTTGCCGCAACAGGCGAGGCAGAGGTCTCGGTCATTCTCCCTCTCTACGGAGCGGTCAATGAAAAATGGCGCGCACAAATGAAGGAAGAAGCCATCTTCACCGTCTCGCTCTCTTGGCGTGAGCAATATTGCGGCGTTTACAGCCTTATTAAGGATGGCGTCAAGTATTATTTTATTGATAACGAATACTATTTCAAGCGCCCCGCGCTTTATGGGTTTTTCGACGACGGTGAGCGTTACGCTTACTTCTGCAAAGCCATTCCCGAGGTGATGCGCCACCTCGATTACTATCCCGATATTTTGCACGCGCACGATTGGCAAGCGGCACTTTCGGTCGTTTATCTCAACCGTTTTTATCGCACGCTGCCCGAATTTGCAAATATCAAAACCGTTTTCACCATCCACAACATCGAGTACCAAGGCAAATACGATTTTTTCATTCTCGGTGACGTCTTCGCGCTTGGCGAAGAGGACCATAGCCTGATGGAGCACAGCGGCTGCATCAATTTGATGAAGGCGGCTATCGAGTGTGCCGATGCGGTTTCTACAGTCAGTCCTCGCTATGCCGAGGAAATCCAAACCGCCGAATACGCACACGGTCTTGAGGTTTGCTTGCAGGATAACGCACACAAGCTGCGCGGCATCCTCAACGGCATCGACTACAACTACTACAATCCCGAGGGCGACCCTGTCCTTTTGGCAGACTTTACGCCCACCCGTATGGCGGGAAAAGCCAAGGATAAGCTCGCTATGCAAAAGGAGGCAGGACTGCCCGAAAGAAAGGACGTTCCGCTCCTTGCCATCATTTCCCGTCTTGCTTCGCACAAGGGGCTTGACATTGTAACCGAGTGCATTTGGAGCATTGTTAAAAACAATGACGTCCAACTCATCGTGCTGGGCAAGGGAGAAGAGAAGTACGAGCAAGTGTTCTTGACATTGCAGGCGGCATACCCCGAAAAGGTGCGCGCGCTCATCACTTATGACCGCGACCTTTCCAAGCGCATTTATGCGGCAACCGACATCTTCCTGATGCCATCCAAGAGCGAGCCCTGCGGACTTTCGCAAATGATTGCATCCCGCTACGGAGCAATCCCCGTTGTCAGAGAGACAGGCGGACTTTACGATTCTATCAAGCCCTTCTGGATGGATGGCGACAAGCTGATGGGCAACGGCTTTACCTTTGCAAATTACAGCTCCGAGGAACTCAAAGAGAGAACCGAGGCAGCCATCGCGCTTTGGAATGACGCTCCCTTGCGCAAAAAGCTCGTGCGCAAAATTATGACAACCGACTTCTCTTGGAACAC
>JAZQKM010000167.1:0-11236 GCA_045542155.1 Eubacteriales bacterium | reverse complement strand
AAAACCGTTGCTATCAGCGGAGCAACGGGCGGAATTGGACAGGCACTGTGCCGCCATTTGGCATCCCTTGGGGCCAATCTTTTGCTCCTTGACCGCAACAGTGAACGTTCAAATGCTTGCATTGAAAAATTGAGGGGCGAATTCCCTGCCCTCAATGCACGCCATATGCGCCTTGACCTTGCAGATTTTGAAACGGTGCGTTCTGTTACAGAGCAGTTGCTTGCATCTCCTCCCGATTATTTGATTTTCAACGCAGGAGCGTATCATGTTCCGCGCTACACCACAAGCATCGGTCATGACAACGTTTTTCAAATCAATTTTGTTGCTCCCTACTATATGGCGCACACGCTCCTCCCTATGATGAAGGAGCGCGGCGGTCGCATTGTTGCCGTTGGCAGTATTGCGCACAATTATTCGCATATTGATCCCCACGATATTGAGTTCCTTACGCGTACGCAATCCTCAAAGGTTTACGGCAACGCAAAGCGCTTTTTGATGTTCTCGCTCTTCGGTCTTAATGGGGATAGCAAAACTATTACCGTTGCGCACCCCGGTATCACTTTGACAAATATAACAGCGCACTATCCCAAGCTGATTTATGCCATTATCAAGCACCCGATGAAGGTGATCTTTATGTCTCCGCGCCGAGCGTCTCTTTCCATTCTTGCGGCAATGGTGCAGGATGCAGACAAAAATGAGTGGTTTGGTCCCTCTCTCTTTGATATTTGGGGGCTACCCAAAAAGAAGCTCCTCAAAACTTGCCCCGCGGATGAGGCTGAGAAGATTTGCGAAGAAGCGGAGAATATTGTTGAAAAGTTGCAAGAAAAAGCCTCAAACAAATGATTTTCCGTCTTATCTATTGACAAACTGTCAAAAATGGTGATATAATTCTCTTAATATAGAATTCCTTTTTGAAAGGGGTTAAATTTATGAAAAATGGATTTTTGAAGGTTGCCGCTGCCACTCCTGTGGTACGTTTGGCTGACACAAAAGCGAATTGCGAGGCGCACGTCGCGCTGGCGCAAAAAGCGTATGGCGAGGGTGTGCGCGTATTGGTGTTCCCTGAGCTCTCACTCACGGGTGCGACCTGCGGCGATCTCTTTACCAATGATACCCTTTTGCAGGGTGCACAAGATGCGCTCATAGCATATTTGAATGCTACCAAAGAATTGGATATGGTATCGGTTTTGGGACTTCCCTTTGCAGCTCATGCAAAAATATACAACACCGCTGCCGTTTGTCACGCAGGTAAATTGTTGGGTCTCGTAACACAACGCAAAGTGGATGAGCGTCATTTTGCCACTGCCCCCGATTTTGTTGAGGAAGTCGTTTTTGCCGACGAACATGTGTCTCTTGGTACAGAACAGATATTCCCTTGCAAGACTCTTCCCTCTTTGACGCTTGCCGTGGAGATTGGCAACGATCTGCACACACTCTATGCGCCCTCGCTCTCTCACAGTGCGGCAGGTGCTACCGTTATCTGTCACCCTGCAGCCATGCCCGAGATCGTAGGCAAAAAGCCCACACTTGACATTATTCTTTCCGCGCACACCGCGCGCACTCATACCGCTTATATCACTTCCCTTGCAGGTGACGGCGAATCAACCACCGACAACGCCTTTGGCGGCATGAAATTAGTGGTTGAGAACGGTGAAGTTATTACAGAATCTATTTCTTTTGACGGTTCTGAACTTCTTATCACCGAGCTTGACCTTGAAAGAGTCATTCGTGACCGCCGCCATGCGAACATTGTAGATCCCGGTAGCTGTCACAGTGAGATTTCCTTTTCTCTCTCCCTTTGTGAAACCCAACTGACACGCAAACTTGACGCAACACCTTTTTTCCCGGTAGCGCCCGCTGAGCTTGCCGCACACTGCGAGCGCGTATTGACCGTAGCTGCGGCAGGACTCAAAACGCGCATTGTGCGTGCTTACGCAAAAAAGATCGTTCTTGGTATTTCGGGCGGGCTTGACTCCACCTTGGCACTGCTCACGATGGTTCGCGCAATGGACTCCCTCGGGCGTCCGAGCACCGACATTGTGGCTGTTACAATGCCCTGCTTTGGCACGACCGCGAGAACCAAGAGCAATGCAACCGTTCTTTGCGAGGAGCTTGGTGTAACCTTTTGTTGCGTTGATATTTTTGATGCTGTTAACGTTCATTTTCGCGATATTGGGCACGATCCCGACGTCCGCGACGTTACCTATGAGAACGCGCAAGCACGCGAGCGCACACAGGTTTTGATGGACATTGCCAACGAGTGTGGCGGTATGGTCATCGGTACGGGTGACCTCTCCGAGCTTGCTCTCGGTTGGGCAACCTACAACGGCGACCATATGTCGATGTATGGCGTGAATGCATCTATCCCTAAGACGCTGATCAGTCACGTTGTAAGACATTGTGCAAATGAGGCAAAGGAAAACGGACAAGAAAAGGTTGCGGCGGCGCTCTTTGATATTCTCGACACGCCCGTCTCGCCCGAATTACTCCCTGCCGATGCCGACGGAAAGATCGCACAAAAGACCGAGGACTTGGTTGGTCCTTATGAATTGCACGATTTTTATCTGTATTATTTCATTCGCTACGGCTTTTCCCCCACTAAACTTTACCGTATGGCACAATCTGCTTGGGGCGAAAAATACAGTGATGAAATCCTGAAGAAATGGTTGCAGGTATTCTTCAAGCGTTTCTTTGCACAGCAATTCAAGCGTTCTTGTTTGCCTGACGGTCCTCAGGTTGGAGAGATAACCCTCTCGCCCCGAGGCGGCTGGCAAATGCCATCCGACGCCGCAAGTGCTTTGTGGCTTGGTGAGGTTGAAAAACTTTAACCCTATAAATATAGCCCTGAGGTCTTACCCTCAGGGCTTTGTTTTTTTGTTATGGAGCGATTTTTCCGTCTGAAACAGTTACGTTCCAACTGTTTTGAACCGCTTCGACAGGATTAGCTTGAATTGCCTCGGCAAACACATCAATGACTTGCTTATATCCATCCTCACTGACTTGTGTGATTGTGGAATTTAACAAATCGCTTGTTTGTGCACCTGCCGCAACGGGCAATCTGTAATAGTAGGTATCGGAATCTGCAGCCTTTACCCAGTTATCACCGATTGTAAAGTTGATGGGCGCAGCAACTTTGTTAATAACGTTGCCACTTGCATCCATCCAATACGTTACCATACGAACGCGAATATAAGCATCAATGTTGCTTGTGTTGGTAACGATAAGTTCAGATTTTTGATCGTTTACAAAAGCTCCGTCGAGTGTACAAGAAACTTGTGCGGGTTTAAAGTCGCTCTGTTGCCCCTGAAAGGTTTTTATCATATAGGCGACAGCTCCGCCAACGGTTGCGGTGAATACAACAGCACCAATGATGATAATTGCAATCAGTTTTCTTTTTGTCATATCAGTTCACCGCCCCACCGAAAATATTCCTATAAAATGGAGAATTGTAATTCAACCAAGAGGCATTGGATACAGTATTCGCAAAGGTAATTGCAAACTCGTCGTTGGTGATAGCAATGGTTTTAACAATATCCTCTGTATATCTCCACGACCAATCGGTAATCTGCTCGATACTGTAGTTGCCTTGCAACAATCCTTCAATACGAATTGTAGGGTTGGAAACAGAAGCAGTAACATAAAGCGTAATGCTATCTACGTTGTTGGTTATCTTGTAAACGAATACTTGGCTCTCATCAACCCCGGTATAATCTCGATGGATGGTCAAAGAGCCTGTCTTACGCTCAAATTTGGCATAGAATTTATTGATACCTGAGGGATTCAATTTTGTGTCATCGGGCTCAAAAGCATTGCCGTTCAAGGTGCCATAGGCATTTGCGGGAACGGTACATTCGGGGTCGGTATACCATCCCACAAATTGATAATATTGCTTTGAAGTGGGAGCAACGGCTTGGAAGCCTGCGCCAAACGGTTGGTTTTCCTGTGTACGGGAAAGTGTACCGCCCTTTTCATTATCCGCTAGCGATGTATTACCGTGGAATGTAACGGCAACGTACTGCACCTGATACTGAATGGGTTCATAGAGAAAAACAATAACGTTTTGCAGCTCGTTTGCAACAATCTCTTTGCTCTGTGGAGCATCCCCTGTTACACAGTTATAACCCAAAATATCCACAGGATACGCGGTGACAGTGGCACCGTAGGTGTTGTTTTTGGGGAATTCTTGCTTTTGCAGTAATGTATTGGAACCATAGATACGGTGTTCAACGGTATATCCCAGAGTTTTGACTCTTTCGTAATACAGAATCAAGGTAACACCTTCGGTAGTTACGGTTAACTGACCGTTTTTATAGTGCGTTTTATTCCCTGCTGTATTACTGGATTCGATTACATTACCTTCAGCATCCAAAACATCATATTTTACGTTGGCACCCTGTTTTGCCTGTTGGTAACCGGAGAATGAAGGTGCCACAATATTAACGCTTACACTGTTTGCTTTTGCCGGAATCGTGACAAATCCTTCCTCAAAATCGTGATGATACGTATCGGTAGGATACGTTCCGTCGAGATTTTGCATTTTATACCTGACAATATAAGATCCAACCTTGTCGGGAACCTCGGTATAAACAAAGGTAATAACGTTTGCATCGGTACCTACATATTTATTTTGAACCGCATCCCAAACGACAGAAATAACCAGCTTTTTGTAGAATGAATCGGGAATGTAATACCCTTCCATTCCGGTTATATCTTCGGTGGGAATGTATCTTTCTTCTACCACCGAGTCAAAGGTGCTCTTGGTTGTTCGATACCACTCCTTGCCGTTTTCATCAACCACTCTTACAACGTATTCTATCGGTGTAGAGGCATTGCGATAAACGAATTCATAGGAGTTTTCTCCCTCAACGATAGTAATGGAGTGCGATTGCGTTTCGGGGAAATAATTTACGTTGTAGTCTATATCCCCTATAACATAAAGTTGATTATAGGGTTTACCTGCTTTTGCAGTAAATGTGATGGTTGCGCCAAGACGCGCGTAGTCCTTGATAGAATCGGCAATTTCGATTTTTTGACCTTGTTCATTAAAAGTAACAAATTTAACCTCGTAAGGTTGCGGAATATTACTTCTCCAAACAGCAAAAACGCGAAAGTCATCGGTAATTGCTGTGTTGTTTGGGTCATATGCTCTTCTCATATCCCCGTCCATATAGAACCAACCTACAAATTCCAACTCAATGATTCTTCCGTCAGAAAGCGTCATGCTACGGGTAGGCAATTTCAAAGAGTCACCGTTGATATCCTTATAGACAGATCCCATAACGTCGTAGTGGGTAATCTCCCTAAAGGTTTGCAGAGGTTGTGGACCTGTGGGATCGTTTTTGTCGTACGCATTCATATTTTCGATGGTATCGAAGAAATGAATGTCGTGTTTAACCAAAATCCACTTTGCGTAAAGCGTTAGGCTTTTGGAAGGCATTTTGTCTGTTTCAAAGTCAAAAGCCTCTCCCTCACATTCGGCATTGTCATACCAACCTGCAAACAAATATGCTTCTGTATCCAATTTTGCAGGAACAGGGGGCACAAAGGAGGTCAACGGCACCCCAAAGCCCGGTGTTTTGGGGTTGGTATTAAGAGGATTATCGGTTAAATCTGTGCCGTATCCATCTTCAAAATACAGATAAATATCGTCTACAATTCTTTTATAATAGAAATTTACGTCATAGATTGCGGTAACGTCTGTTCTGCCGTTGAGTGGAATAGTCTGGTCATTGCGGGCAACATAGGTAAAGCCTTCCATCGCGATTGCAGTTTGATTACCCGGCGTAGAGTCATCATAAACGTTGAAGGTTTGAAGCAACTTGTAGCTTTTACCACCGTAATTTACATCTCCCGTTTCCCCTGAGAGCGTTTCAACGTATATATTGTATCTAAATTCCTTGGGCAAGCTCCAGCCTGTGTTATGACCGTTATCCCAGAAACACAAAAAATTGATTCTGGTTTCATCGGCATAGTTTGGAACCTTGTTTAAGTCAAACAGTAATTGATCGTCAAAGTAGGAATACTTACCTTTAATCGTTTGGTTACTGTGTTGATTATATTTTACACCGTATTGCCCGTTCCAAGCACTAAAATATGCTTTGGGGTAAGGACAAAAATTAGAGTTGTTACCACCATGTTCAGAGTGCGCTTCGCCAACGTACACATCCTCAAACAGGTCAACCGGCCATACGTCTTGAATTTCAGAGAGATACGGTGCGGTAAACTCAAAATAATAGTAAGTATACGTAGAATCAAAGCTTGAATCGGTTTCTCCCGCAGTAAGTTGATATTTACTTACCAAGGTAGCATTATTGATATACGAGGACTTAAGCTGCGGCTTGGCAGTAACCTTGCCCCAGCTTGTGGGGTTTCTTAACAATGCAGGAACAGCTGCTTGGGCATCGTTGCGGTTAACGCTGCTTGCACTTGCCGAATCACCGAAAGGATAGGATGAACCGCCGACAACTTGATAGCCTCCACTCGTGCTATAACGCGCATAATAGAAACGAAGCGTGTAAAGCTTCATTGTAAAATAAACGTTTACTGTGGTGGAGCCATCGCCCTTTACAGCTACGTTTGTATCGCAATGGGGTTGACCATTGACATATTCTATCAGATAATGCGCAGGACGAGTACCGTAGCCATCGTGTGAAGCGGACACCAATGTACCCGCCTGTGCTTTTGCTTTATCGGAACGCAGGAAAGAATAATTATCGTAACCGTCATTGAGCCAATAAATAACGGTATAAGTAGGCAGATCATTCGGGTCTGTAATAACCTCCCACATGGCGCGGTAGGTCTTATTCTCTGTGCCCATTGTGGAAATAGGAGTATCGGCTACATTATCCCCTTCGGATGAGGTGATATCATCCCACCCCTTAAACACATACCCGGGCTTTTTGGGTTGCGGGACAATAATTTTGGTTTCATACCGCTCGTGGAGAGGTTCAACACCGTATCCACCGTCAAGCTCAAAATTGACGGTGTAATAGTTTCTGTCGTAAAAACATTCAAATACGGTACTGCCGTCGGCTGCTACCTTATCCGGAATAAAATACAACAGGTTGAATGCGTCCAAATTGATTCCTGCGCTTGCTGCTTCTGCTTTTGTAAGACCAAGCTGCTCGTTGTTAAACTCGGTTCCCGTAATTGCTTGCTTGGTTTTGTAGAACGTAGTTTCTTCGGTATAGTTATCATCGTAAATATTTTGGAAGAAATATCTTACCGCATAGTTTACTTGAATGGGCTCATAATAAACGTTGATTTCAACATCCTCGGAAAGTGATCTGAAATCGAGCTTGAGAACGCCGTCAACCCACGAGTGTCCATCACCGGGACCCTTGACCAAGGTATACTTGGTTGCGCGGTAGCCAAGCTCTCCGGGGGGAATAAGATTATCGGCAAAATCGTGTCCTGTTTCAATTCTTGCAACGTAAGGATTTTGCACTACCTTATCGGCGGCAGCAATACCTTCATCGTACAAATAATTAACGGTGATTGTAACTTGATTGTCAACCAAATCCGCGATGGCCTCAACGGCATTTTCCAAAGCAGTAAGGTCAACCTCGGGCAAGGCTTCGATGGCGCTTGCCACAAACGTAATCATTTCGGTGGTGAAAAGCATGCAAATGCAGAGGAATACACATAAAATTTTCTTCATCATTATATATAGTCCTCCCTTACTTATTTGCTTGCCGATGACCAAGCATCGGCGGCACTTGCAAAGCCCGTGTTTTGCATAGCAATTGCTTTGACTGAAAGTGTAATATTGCTAGTCAAAAAGGAAAGGTCGGATGCAGTTACCGTATTGGGAACGGCAACGCCGCCCGCTACTCCGTTTTGTGCGGCAAATACCTGATTTTGGGAGAGCGCTACATTGGGGGCAAGTGCTTTGTAGAAAACGAATTGATCTCCGTCTTGGGTTACATAATTCCAATCATTTGCCACAATAAGTGTTCCAATAGTTGTGGCGTTATCGTTGAGAATCTTGAGTGTATTACCGTCCCGCTCAAAGTGATTGGACGCTGTAATGATAACAAACACAAAGGTTGATGCTTCACTTCCCTCAAACGTTACCTTTGTCTCTTTGGAAACGGTTACGCCCGGGGTGAGAATAACAGTTTTGTTGGCAGGCTCATCGATTGTGATGTTGCCAAAATAAATAACTCTTGCACCCGACGATCCTGTGTTTTTGCTGACATAGCGTGCATACAGCCCACCAATCGCATAGGTGGAAATCAACACCGCACAAAGAAGCAAAAGAGCTACGTGCATCGATGAAAAAAGCGGTGCACCATTATTCGATTTTTTATCTCTCATAATTTACACCACCTTTCATTCAATTAGGAATCGCCTTTTTCTATTTTTTTGGGGGTATTTTGATCTGCTTCTGTCATTTCGGGTTCTTCTTTTGCGGCTTGGTTCTCTTTTTTGAGTTCCTCGATCTCGCGGCGAATTGCCTCGAGCTCATCGGATTTTTTTGCCTTTTCCTTTTTAAAGGATGATTCCAAAAGCCATACGGCAAGACCAATGAAAAGAAGGGTTACAACAGGTGTTTTGATAAGGTTGACGATGATGCCGACAAATGGGATGGCACAAACAACCTTACCCTTGATATTTGCTTGGGTAATGGGATCGTCGTCGCTTGTGTTGGCATCGCCGCGCGTGATGATCTCGTCACCGTTGATGGAAACAATGCGATGCACAACTGCGGTACGCTGGGTTTGAAAAACCACTACGTCGCCAACCTCGTATGCATCTGCGGGTTTGACGATTAAAAGGTCGTCAACCGAGAGCTCAGGCTCCATACTGCCAGAAAGCACAACCGTCATACCAAAGCCAAGCGGCATTGGCAAGGAGTTGCCCCCCAGCATGCTGGCATTCATTGTGTAAATGCTAACGCCAACAAGGATTGCCAAAAGAACAAGAACGGAAATTCGGATAACCGATTTAAGTTGAATCTTCAAAACAAACTCCTAATTATCTACGCGCACCGAATACTGTACCGCCCGAGGACATAATAATACGTTTTGCCTCGGGAGAAACGCTGCTTGCAAAAACTATAAAGGGTTTGCCCAAATGGAAGTTGGGACTTGCAACAATGTGGATGCGCTTGGTGGTAGTGGGAATCAATCCCCTACGCTTTAAGTTAACAAGATTGATAACAGCACCTGCGGAGAAGTTGGCAGCAAGCATTTCGAGGCTGACAGAAACCGTTTGACTGTCGGCTGCTCTTCTACCACTCTCGCCTCCTTCTGTGTCGGACTTGAAGTCGGGTTCGTCTTCGCCGAGAAGTTCTGCGTTGCGCTTTTTAATAATGTAGATAGTGAGTATGGTTGCCGCTGCAAGGAGAACGAATGCTACAATAGCGAGCGCAATTGTTTTTGTAATATCGGGGTTATCAAGTCCGCCGTTGGGTTCCAGCGACAGATTTGCTACCGAATGGAAAGCAAAGGAAACCTCAAGACCAACGTTGTTCTCGTTATTGCCGAGCGAGGTATCCAATTCGTCGTTGCCACTTTCATAAGGCCACATCCACTCAAAAACGTAATCGGCCGCTTCTTCCTTTTTAAGGGTGCCTGTGTACGTAAATCTCTTAAGGCGTTGAACAGATACCCATTCTTCGGCAGAGCCGAGAATGTAGTTGCCTTGAGCATCGCGCATTCTAACAAGCATTGGGAAGGATTCTCTTGTGCCGATGATAATAACGTGTGGGGCAATTTCGTAGTCGATTGCGATCTCATCGTTGTTGCGCAAGCGAATGGTGTAAGAGGAATGTGCACCGGGAGCGACGACTTTATCGCCCTTGGAGCTTTGAATGGTAAGCTCGCCGTTTGCATCTGTATAGTATGCCGAGAAAATGTGCAATTCGGAATCGGAATTGGTTTGAAGCGCGACCTCGCGCTCATCTTCCTGCGCGTATTTGACGATGCGCATAGAAAGAAGCAGCATCGAAAGGACCAACAGCACAATGGTAACAATTAAAACAGTTCGCCTTTGGGGTGTGCCATTGATATTCCCTACATCTACACCTGCTTGTTGGTCTATGAAATTCGGGTTTTGTGCCATTGTGTATTCCTCCTTTCTCAATTTTGGCTTTTTGGTTTTTCGCGACAATCAAACTAAACGATGTGTGTTGATTGCCCTGAAAAACCAAAAATCTAATGATTTTTGATTTTTTGGAAATCCCCCCACCCCAGCCACGATGGATGGGGGGATATCTGTCAATTTTCAAAAAGTCAAAAGTAGTTAGAATTATTTTTGGGTTGCGGTGTATTCTACAGTAACCAAAAGTCCAGCCTCGCCATTACCGATAGCAGTATCACCTGCATCATCACTGGTGTCCATCGGCCACTCCCACTTAATAGCAAGAGTAGAAGGAGCTACGCCTGCAGCATACTCGGTATTGATAACTGCCTTTGCAGTTCCGTTTTCGAATTCAACTTCGGCACCACCAACAGTCCATACAAGCTTATCAAACAGAGCAGCACCTTGCGCGCCTGTAGCATTAACAGTGATTTCAACAGTGAAGGTATATGCAACCTCGGGAATTACATCATCAGCAACGAATTTAACGTTTACTGTGTTGGATGTGCCGGGAGCTACAACGTTATCAGAGTTTTGAGAATCAACGTTGGTGTACTCGCCAAGGAACATATCAAATGTAATTTCATTTGTACCAAAGCCCCATTTAGCAACTCTTGCGTTGTCGGAACCGGATTTTGTGCTGGTGTACTTTGCGAAAGTGCCGGAAATAGCACAGGTTGTCATAAGAACTGCTACCAAAAGAGCGGAAGCAACTCTCATCATTACGTTTTTCTTCATAGTAGAAATTCCTTTCTTGTTTTGAAAATTATTCTTCCCTAACCCGAGGGAATACGTTTTTTCGGCGATGGAGTATCCATAAGATTTCATCGCCAAAAAATCTTAAGGTTTTATGTATTCACCCCGCGGCGTGGCTTCCGTGGGAAGAATAACTATTTTATATTAAGAGGCTGTGCCTCAAAATATCACCGTCTAATTGCGGAATTATTCGCCCTTCTTTTCTTCGGGCTTTTCCTCAGCTTCTGCCTTGGCTTCTGCTTCAGCCTCTGCCTTCGCTTTGGCTTCAGCCTCTGCCTTCGCTTTGGCTTCTGCCTCTGCCTTCGCTTTGGCTTCTGCCTCTGCCTTCGCTTTGGCTTCTGCCTCTGCCTTCGCTTTGGCTTCTGCCTCGATTGCAGCTTGGGCATTTGCCTTT
>JAZQKM010000166.1:0-14212 GCA_045542155.1 Eubacteriales bacterium | reverse complement strand
TCGCATTTTACAGCGGAAAAAATGAGCCGTGAAGTGCAAAACGTGTATGAAAGCCTGACAAACAAAAGAAAAAGCAGAAGTTGAATTAACTTCTGCTTTTTCACTTTTATATTCCGAGCAGAGCCGACGCAATGGTAAAGTAAATCATAAGCGTTACGGTGTCTACAATGGTGGTAATAAAGGGACTTGCCATAACCGCGGGGTCAAGGCCGATTTTTTTGGCACCCAAGGGGAGCAGGGTGCCCACTGCTTTTGCTACTACTATTGCGGAGAAAACGGTTGCACTGATTGCAAGCGTAATGATCAAATTGTTTTGCATCTCGCCCGAGGTGGATGTGGAATACATTTGAAAACGGAAATCAATTGCCATTACCTTAATGAAGGTGGCAACTGCCAAGGTTAAGCCGCAAAGAACACCTACGCGAAGCTCCTTCCAAAAAACGCGGAGCACGTTTTTGAGTTCAACCTCGCCAAGGGAAAGCGCACGAATGATGGCAACAGAGGTTTGTCCGCCTGCGTTACCGCCCGTGCCCATCAGCATTGGGAAGAACGCGGTGAGAATGGCGTACGTACCGATTGCCGCCTCGTATTTGGTGATGATGGTGCTGGTAAAGGTAGCAGTCAGCATCAAGAGGAGTAACCACGGAACGCGTTGCTTCCAAGTCTCCCAAACGGTGGTTTTGAGGTAGGGCTTGTCACTTGGCAACATAGCCGCCATCTTTTCAATATCCTCGGTAGTCTCGGTTTCAATAACTTCCAAAGCGTCGTCGACCGTTACAAGACCGACCAAGCGTTTTTCTTTATCTACGATAGGGAGCGCGATGATACCGTAGTGCGAGATCATATTTGCTACCATTTCTCGGTCGTCGTGCGTCGAGGCATAAAGAACGTTCTCGTTCATAATATCGCCAATCAGTTGGCTCGGCTCGGCAAAAAGCAGTTGCTTGAGGGCAACAACGCCCTCAAGAACACGTTTTTCGTCGGTGACGTATGCAACGTAGACCGTTTCTTTATCAAGACCGATACGGCGGATGCGTTTAATTGCCTCTTCGCAGGTCATATTCTTGCGAAGATCAATGAACTCGCTGGTCATAACACTTCCCGCGCTTTCCTCGGGGTAAGCCAAGAAGCGGTTGATTTCCTCGCGTGTTTCAGGCGTCGCGTTTTTCATAATGCGCTTCACCACGCTTGCAGGCATTTCTTCCAGCATATCAACGGCGTCGTCGGTGTAGAGCTCTTCCAGCATTTCACCAATCTCGCGGTCGGTCATATGCACAATGATTAGCTCCTGCAAATCGGGCTCCAATTCCGCAAACACCTCGGCTGCCACATCCTTTTTGAAAAGGCGGAATACGCGCGAGACTTGATCCTCGGGAAATTGAGAGAGCAGATCAGCGGCATCTACGGGGTTGCATTTATCCAATTCTTGTATAAATTCAGCATACTTTTTCTGCAAGAGCAATTCTTGCAGCGCTTCAAATTCCAAAACATTGGTCTCGGACATACGAAACACCTCCTTTTTGAAGGGAGAACGCGGTAAAATAGGGAAGTTAAGCTTTCTCGGAGAGTGCGTTCAGAGATTTTTGATAACTTGCAAGCTTTGCTTCGGCATCGGTGCAGTCAGCAGCTTCAAGCATATAGTAAAATTTGATCTTGGGCTCGGTTCCCGAGGGACGAGCTACGATGACGTCGCCGTTGGCGAGACGGTAATACAGAACGTTTGAGGAGGGAAGCCCCGTGGGGCGAACCTCGCCCCCCTCGGTGATGGTTCCCGCACCGTAATCACCCACAAGTGTAACGGCAACACCGCCGAACTCGGTGGGGGGATTGTTGCGAAGGCCATCCATCAAAGCCGCCATGCGAGCAGGACCTGTAAGACCTTCCATATAGATTTCTACGTTTCGCTCAAGGCAGAAGCCGTATTTTTCAAACAGAGCGGTAAGAGCATCCGAAAGTGTCATTCCGCGCTTTTTATAGAAGGCGGTCATTTCACAAATAAGCATAGCGGTCACAACGGCATCCTTGTCGCGGGCGTAGGTGCCCTTGAGATAACCGTAGCTTTCCTCAAATCCGAACAAAAAGCTTCCGTCCCCCGTCTTTTCGTAGTTTTTGATGACCTCACCAATAAACTTAAAGCCCGTGAGCACGTTGTGCATCTTAACGCCGTTTGCAGCGCAGATCTTTGCTGCAAGCTCGCTGGTAACAATGCTCTTTACAACGTAAGGGTTATGGGGCATCGTATTTGTCTCTTTGTAGGCGGTGATGATATAATCCACCAACAGCGCACCCATTTGGTTACCTGTGATAGTGGTAAAGGAGCCGTCGGGAGTACGGGACATAACGCCTACGCGGTCCGCGTCGGGGTCGGTGGCAATAACAAGGTCGGAGCCCACCTTATTCGCAACCTCAATTCCCAAAACAAACGCTTCGGGATATTCGGGGTTCGGTTTTTTGACCGTTGGGAAGTTGCCGTCAATGACCATTTGCTCATCAACCGTGTAAAGATGCTTGAGACCAACACGGCGAAGAATTGCGGGAACAAGGCGGTAACCTGTACCGTGCAAAGGGGTATAGACAATTTTGAGTTCGTCTGCCACAGCGGCAATTGCATCGGGATTGACCGCTTGTGCTGCCACGTTGGAAAGATACTTTTCGTCCATCTCCTCACCAATAACGGTAACGATACCCCTGTTAAGTGCCTCTTGTAAGGGCATTTTTTGAACGTCTGCAAAAATATCAAGGCGTGCAATCTCTGCGGCTACCGTGTCTGCGTGCTCTGGTGGGAGCTGTGCGCCGTCTTCCCAATAAGCCTTGTAGCCGTTGTATTCCTTGGGATTGTGAGAAGCGGTAATATTGATGCCCGCAACACAACCGAGCTCGCGCAAAGCAAAGGAGAGCTCGGGGGTGGGGCGAAGAGAATCAAAGAGATAAACCTTTATGCCGTTTGCGGCAAGAACAGATGCGGCAGTTTCGGCAAAGAGTTGAGAGTTGTTGCGGCTATCACAAGCGATGGCAACGCCGTCGGCGGCGCGACCTTCACGTACAATCAGGTTCGCAAGACCTTGCGTAGCGTGCGCAACTGTGTGCACGTTCATTGCGTTGAGTCCTGTTTTCATTGTGCCGCGCAAGCCTGCGGTTCCAAAGGAGAGAGCGGAAGAGAAGCGCAAAGCGATCTCATCCTCGTTTTTTTCAATAGCACGAAGCTCTGCTTTTTCGGCGGCGTTCAGAGCATCGGACTCCAACCATTTGTAATAGGTGTTCCAAAAATCTTTCATAAAATTCCTCCGAGATATAAGATGTAGTTAACGGAGACGTAAATCCCAAATAGAATATGTCAGTTTTTTTCAAGATATGCAGAAAGTGCCTGTGCGAGCTGGTCGGGGCAGGATGTGCTCTTGAATCCGCATTTGATGCCCGAAAGTCGCTCGATAGCCTCGGTGACGGGAAGTCCTTTTACAAGAGCGGCAACGCCCTGCGTATTGCCCGAGCAACCGCCGTGGTAGCGGACTTCTGCAATGATGCCGTCTTCAATGGCGATATCGATTGCGCGGGAGCATACACCGCGTGTGGAATAAGTAAAACGGTCCATGTTTATCGTCCTTTCTGTTGGATTTGAGAATAGATACCAATGGGAATATATTGCGGGACGACAGTTGCCAAATAGAGCAAAAAGGGATATAAGTCGCCGCCGCGAATGTCAAATGTCAAATTGAAGTATGCCATAGCACCTTCCTTATCGATAGGCAAGGTATTGGCAGAAAGAAATGACAAACCGAAAAAGCTTGCCGCACTCAAAACCTCAGCCATCAACGCGGCAGAATGTGACGGAATCGAAAAGCGGAAAATTCCGTTTTTCTCGGTATCGGGCGTAAGGAGGGGAAGCATATTGCGTCGCAAAAGTGCAAAGCGTGTTTTGCGAGAGGCATCGGCACCTGCAATATCACAGGTGGCGGCAATCTTTAGGTCAAATTGTGCAATGAGCTTGGCAAAGCCGATCAGCTCACCCTCAACCGCGTTTTCAATCGGAAGAATGCAATATTCGCAATGCCCGTTAAAGACGTCCTCACAAGCCGCGTGAAAGCTGTGCGCGTAAGCCGCGCGCGCATCGGGAATGAGCGTTGCAAAGGCAAGATAGGCATCATCGGTATAACTGTTTCTTTGATAGACAATGCGGCCGACAGCGTGGGGAGCAACCTCTTCCGCATCGGGAAAGAGTGCTGGCAAAAGTGACTCTCGGTTGCAAAGCTCCTCATAAAGCGCTCCGCAAAGAAGCATACACTGTCGCGCTTCCAAAAGCTTTCGCGAGCGAGAAAGCTGCTCTCTGTTGTTTGTCAAAACATTGGAAAGGGGAGTGGTAGGTGTAATACGGTAATCGGGGAGCGATGAAAGCAGATCGGAAAGGTCATCTCCCTCTGCAATCTCAATGGCAAGCTCGCGCAAATGTGCGATTTCTTGTTCGCCGAGCAGGTCTGCGCGCTCGGTCAATTCTTGCAAATTTTCGGCTATTACGCCCTCGGGCGAATAGGTTTCAAAGCTTCTCATTACAACAAACCGAGAACGGTATAACTATCAGAAAGGAACTTTTGCAGTTCCTCGGCGCTCAGCTTCTTTTGCGAAAACTGTGCCAAGCCGTAAAGATATGCGGCGGTAATTTCTTGTTTTTCGCCTTCCATCGATTCCAATTTGGAAATGAGCGGAGAGGAAAGGTTGAGTGTAAGGGTGATTTGCTGCGGGTAGGAGCTCATACCCATATTCATTCCGTTCATTGCGTAAAGCTTAAGCATTTCGTCCATACGGCGAGACTCTTCCGAAAGGGTGATAAGAGCGGGAACGCTTGCATCCTTCAAGGTTGCAAATTCCACCTTGAGCTCTTCGTTGCCACTAACCTTTTTAAAGAGTGCAACAAGCTCTTCTTTGTCAGCGGTATTCCCCTCTTGCTTGAGCGCAGATGCAATATCCGAGTCAATACGCAGATATTTTACGGTGTTATCGTACATTTCGAGCGTGGAAAGGAACTGTGCATCAAGTGGCTTTTCACAAACGGCAATGCGGATATTCTCGGCAGAGAACATTGCAATATACTGTGCCTGCGCAGCCTTATCCGAGGTGTAATAAACGGTATTTTCGTGCTTTTCTTTCGCGCTTTCCAAATAGTCTGCGGTAGTTACAAAGGTGCCGTCGGTCAATTCGAAAAGCAGAGAATCCTTTACGCGGTCGTAGAATTTGCGGTCACGCATGCAAGCGTATTCTACAAAGGTACGAATGTCGTTCCAAACCTTTTTGTATTCCTCACGGGAGATATTGCAAAGACTGTTCAGCTTATCGGCAACCTTTTTGGTGATGTGTGCCGCTACGCGGGAGACGTAGGTGTTGTTTTGCAAATAACTGCGGGATACGTTGAGGGGAAGCTCGGGGCAATCAAGAACGCCCTTGAGCATCAACAAATATTCGGGAATAACCTCTTTGATGTTGTCGGCAACGAATACTTGATTGTAATAGAGCTTGACTTGTCCCTCAATCGATTCAAACTCGTTGGTAATGCGAGGGAAGTAAAGAATACCGCGGAAGTTAAGCGGATAGTCGGCATTGACGTGAATCCAAAACAAGGGCTCGCGATAATCGTGAAAGACCTTGCGATAGAATTCCTTATATTCCTCTTCGGTGCAATCCGAAGGGTTCTTCAGCCAAAGCGGAGTGGTATCATTGATGGGAGAAGGGGTGTTTTCGCCATCTTCCTTTTCTGCGTCTTCATTGGCAGAAAAGTAGATTTCAACGGGCATAAATGCACAGTATTTTTCAAGGATTTCTTCGATTTTCTCCTTTTCGAGATAAGCGACCTCTTCCTCGGAAATGTGCATTACAACAGTGGTGCCGTGAGCGTCGCGCTCACCGAGAGAGGTTTCAAATTCACCCTCTGCATTGCAGTTCCAATAAACCGCGGGCGCATCGGTATAAGATTTGGTAATCACCTCAACGCGGTCGCTGACCATAAACGAGGAATAAAAGCCAAGGCCAAAGTGACCGATAATGCCATTGTTCTTGTTTTCGCCCTCGTATTTTTCAACGAATTCCAAAGCACCCGAAAGGGCAATTTGACAAATATAGCGGTCAAGTTCCTCGGCGGTCATACCAATACCGTTGTCGCTTACTGTCAAGGTCTTTGCATCTTTGTCAAGAGATACGTCTACGCGGTAGGTCTCATCGCCGCCGTCGTATTGACCGAGGGAGGCGAGTCTTCTCAGCTTTGTAACGGCATCGCAAGCGTTGGAGACGATTTCGCGCAGAAAAATGTCCTTTTCGGAATAGAGCCATTTCTTAATAACAGGGAATATATGAGCGGTCTCAACAGTGATGCCGCCTTTTTTATGGGGAATAGATTGGTTCATTGTAAAAGCCTCCGGGGATCGTTTATTCTTCGGTTGTGGGGGATGTTTCTTCTGCGGTTTCTTCAACCGATGCAGTTTCGCAAGGTGTTTTTGTTTCCTTCACCTCAACCATAACCTCGTCTGTTTCCTCTTGGTGCGTTGCATCAAGATATTCGTTTACACAAGCGGAAAGAGTTGCATCGCTTTGGGGAGCATAAAGGTCATATTTATTGGCAAGAGAAAATGCCAAAAGATAAGTTCTTTCTTCTTTTGTCAAGGGACCGCAACCGTCGGTAATGGTTACGGCTTCGCGATGGAATTTCCGCTTTTTCTTTTCTCTAATTTCAAGTTCCTCAATTTCGGTAGGCAAGCCTTTGGCTTTGAGGCGTTTGTCCAAGAATTCGTTGGTCAACTCAATGATGGTTGCAAAGAAGGGAACACCGAGCACCATTCCTGCCAATCCCCAAATAGCGCCCATAACCGTAATGGCTATCATAACGCACAAGGAGCTTACACCCGTGTTTTCACCAAGAATTTTGGGAGCGATGATATTACCGTCAATTTGTTGAACAACAAGGATGGCAAGAAGGAAAGGAATAACCTTAATCGGATCGGTCAAAAGAATGATAACTGCCGAGGGAATAACACCGATGAAAGGACCTACTACGGGTACGATATCGGTAATACCGATGAGTACGGAAATCAAAAGCGGATAGGGAACGTCCATAATCGATATAACGATATAAACCAAAACACCTACGATGGTAGAATCCAATATCTTACCGCGCAAAAATCCGCCAAAGGACTTGTCTGCGATGGTGCAAACGCGAGTAATGCGCTCGTTGATGCTATGATTGAAAAGTGCTTTTCTCGTACGCATAATCTTTGCGTAGAGCTTTTCTTTACCCGCCAAAAGGTAAAGCGAGATAAAGAGACCGAAAATGATATCGGTTACAACAAAGAAGGCATCTTCGATATATTCAAACAAAAGCAGGATGGTGTTGCCGGAGAGCAGACGGTCCATCAATGCATCAACGTCAACGTTTTGCACGATCCAATCCAAGCCTTGCTTCAAGGTGTCGGCTTTTAGGTCGGGAATTTGCATATTCAAACGGTTGTTGATTTGATGCAAAAGATTGTTCACGTTTTCCAAGGCGTTTGCAATCAGCTCCTCATAATTGTTCAAAAAGTCAAGCACACTGGTTAAAAGTTGGGGAATAATCAGCATCAGCAAAACAGCAAAGATGAGGAACAGCACAATGTATGTGCCAATCAAAGAGAGCGTTCTTTTTGCAGAGAAGGAACGAATGCCTGCGAAAACAAAATTCTCAAACATACGGAAAATCGGATTGCACAAATACGCAATTACGGCACCGATGGTTACGGGACGCAAAATGCGGAAGACGTATCCGATGAAAGCGGAAAAACTTTCGCGCTTGATGATAATGAATGCAATTGCCAAACCAAGCAAAATGGCATAAAGAGCAAAGAGCTTTATTTGTTTGCGGTTTCTCATGCTTCTGCACCTCCTATCTCATCGTCGGTTTTTGTGCCTTCGATTGCTTTGTCAAGGAGTACGTTGTAGTACTCGTTGCTTTCGGTGCGTACGGTTTTTTCTGCCGACTCGGCAGAAAATTGTACCAAAACCTCCGGGGGAGCTTCTGAAAGCAGATTGATTTTGCGCGCATTTTGATAAGCAGAGAGGAAGTTGCGATCCTTTTTGCTCAGCTTGCTTTCGTGACCGCTCGCAATTTGGTTGCTAATGTGCAAAGCACGTTTTTCGATTCGCACGATAATGCGGCCAAGACGGGATTTTGACATATGCAAATAGTCCATCGAAAGGTCGGGAGCAAAATAGTTTTCGGTATCGTCGGGCATGCGCTTGTGTTGCAAACGGTCGTGAATGAGGTCGTCTGCCAAGTCGAGTAGAGTTGCAAACAAGGGGACTGCAATGACCAAGCCAACAAGCCCAAACATTGTGCCCATAGTACAAATCGCAATGATAACACACAAGGGGGTAACACCTGTGTTGTAGCCGAGAATTCTGGGGCTGATGATATTACTGTCAATCTGATAAATGACGAACATAATCAAGGTAAAGGGAATGATCAGGGTAGCATCTGTGAAGAGCAGAATGAGAGCTGCGGGGATAAATCCAATCAAAAAACCAACTGTGGGAATAATGTTCCAAATCGCAATGGAGGAAGCGATGAGGAGCGCGTGAGGAATTTGAGAAAGGGAAATAACGATATAGGTCAGTACGCCCACGATGAAGGAGTCAAGCAAACGGCCCTCAACAAATTTGCCAAACAGATTGTTTGCGGTGGTGCAGATTTTTGTAATTCTCTGGTTAATTTTGTCGCTGAAGATTGCGTTGCGGAATTTCATAATCTGCGAATAACGTTTTTCTTTGGAAGCGAGGAAATAAATGGAGATAAAGATAGCGAAAATAACGTCGGTCGCACCCGAAATAAACAGGCTTGCCTTGTTGGTTAGGTCGGGAATAGCCTTTGTAAGCTCTTCTAAAATGTTGTCAAGCAGGGTAGAAACAACACTGGCATCGATATGTCCCAATGCATTTTTTACGTTGAAAAACTTGAAGATTGTAGCGTTAATGCCTTCTATCACTCCGTTAACACTTGCAATCGCACCGTCAATGTAGAATTGGTAGTTAGAGATGAAATTCATCAAGGTCGAAACCAGTTGGGGGAGAATGAGCAGCACGATAAGACCAATTAAAAGGAGTGCTGCAATGTATGTCAAAAGCAAGGAGAGCGCACGACGGGCAGCGGAGGGGTACACGCGGTAAAACACCCTTCGCTCTAAAAAACGGAATATGGGATTGAGAAGGTAGGCAAAAATAAAGCCTAAGATTACGGGGCTGAAAATGCCGATTACAATCGCGAGCCATGCGTTAATTTCGCGGTAGAAAGCAATCATCAATAAAAGCAAAAATCCGCCCGCTATCAGCAAAAGACGATTGATCAGCAGATGGTTACCAAGTTCCTTTTTGGGGGCTGTCATTGTTCTGTCTACTCCTTTGAGCATAAAATAATCCAACATAATTTTATACCAAAAAAGCCGTTCCGTCAAGTCTTTTTTCTATTTTTTAATATTATTTACAAAAAATATTGAAAAGGCGCGCGCTTTGTGGTAAAATAATGGTGAAATATCCGCAGAGAGGGAAAAGAATGCGTACCGAAAGAGCAAATGCCAAAATAAACACCTATCTAAATATCACCTCGCGACGTCCCGACGGTTATCACAACATCATCAGTGTTATGCAAACCGTTTCGCTGTGCGATTTGGTAACGGTCGATTTTCAACCCGCACCGCAGTCGCGCATAAACCTATCGGTATCGGGAAATGCTGACCTGCCCGGTGATTGCCGCAATCTTGCATGGCTTGCTGCCGAGCGCTTTTTGCAATATACACACCTGGCGGGATCGGTGCAAATTATGATACAAAAGCACATCCCCATGGCGGCGGGGCTTGCGGGGGGCAGTGCCGATGCGGCAGCCGTTCTGCGTGCACTCAACTGCTTATGCGGTGAGCCGCTTAACACAGAGCAGCTGTGTGAAATCGGACTCTCGCTCGGTGCCGACGTTCCGTTCTGCATCCGCGGTGGAACGATGCTTGCAGAGGGCGTTGGCGAGGTCTTGAAGCGTGTTTCAAATATGCCGAATTGCACGCTCGTGATTGCCGTGGGTGAGGAAGGCATTTCAACACCGCGCGCTTATGCCGCTTTGGATGAAAAATATGCCTTTTTCGAACACCCCGTGGCAAAAAAAGCAGACGTTGACGAGTTGATTAGCCTTTGGCAAAACAATGAGCTTTCGGCATCCTGTCCTTGCTTTTATAACGTCTTTGAGGATGTTGTTCCCAAAGAGAATCGCGATGTTGATACCATCAAGCGCATTTTGCGTGAGTGTGGTGCAATACGCGCAATGATGAGTGGCAGCGGACCTTCTGTTTTCGGCGTTTTTGATGTGCAAACCGACGCGGAGCAAGCTTGCACAGTCCTGCAAGAAAAGGGATATAAGGCATTTGTTTGCCACCCATGCGGACAATATACCGAATAAAAGCGAGAATTTTCCCGTTTGTTCACACGTAGTTCACAACAAAGGTGTAACATATACGTAATTTTGTTTTATGCGCGTGGCGCATAAGAAAGGAACCCAAATTGAAAGAGAAAAACGAATTGATTGCTTGTCGCCGCAAAACCTCTATTGGCGGTCAAGCTCTGATGGAAGGCATTATGATGCGCGGTCCCAAAATGACCGCAATGGCCGTCCGCAATACCAAGGGAGAAGTGATTATCGAGGAATTCGAGACAGCCACCGCAAAGCGTCCGGCATTTTGCCGTTGGCCTATTATCCGCGGTATTCTCGGCTATATCGACGCGATGACGCTCGGCTACAAGTGCTTGATGCGCTCGGCAGAGCTTTCGGGACTTGAAGACGTGGTTGAAGATAAGCCCAAAAAGAAAAAGGGAAAGAAGGTTGTCGAGGAGACCGTTGAAGAAACTCCCGCACCCGAAACAGAAGAACAACTCACCGAAGCGACAGAAGAGAAAAAGGAAGATAAAATACCTGCGTGGATGATGACGCTTGTTTCTGTTGTTAGTGTTGTGCTTGGCTTGGGTTTGGCAATCGTTCTCTTTATGCTTCTGCCTACTTTTTTGTACGGTCTTGTAGCACCTGTTATTGAAGGAGATAACCTTGTGGTCAATTCTATTTGGAAATCGACTATCGAAGGCATCCTCAAAATCGTTCTGCTCGTCAGCTATATGGCTGCCATCTCCTTGATGAAGGATATTCGTCGCACCTATATGTATCACGGTGCCGAGCATAAAACCATTTTCTGTTATGAAGCAGGGCTTCCTCTCACAGTTGAGAACGTTCGTGCACAAAAGCGTTTTCACCCCCGTTGCGGCACCTCGTTCCTCATTTTAATGCTTCTTGTCAGCATTTTTATTTCTTTCTTTATCGACCCTATTTCCGCAGCAATCAGTGGCAAGGTTCTGCCTCTTGGCTTGCGCGCACTTGTTAAGCTTGCTCTCATTCCTATCATCGTGGGGGTCGGCTATGAGCTTATCAAGTTTGCAGGCAGACACGATAACGTTCTGACGCGCATTATTTCGCTCCCCGGCGTTTGGCTCCAACATCTGACCGTTTTTGAGCCCGACGACGGCATGATTGAGTGTGCTATCAAGGCGGTTGAGCGCGTCATTCCCGATGACGGCAGTGATAATTGGTAAGAGTGAGGAAATTATGGATACAACATTGATAAAACAACAGGCAAAAAATGCCGTTACCGAGCTTATTTCGGTAGCAGGATTGCGTCAAGGAGACATTCTCGTTGTGGGATGCTCTTCTTCCGAAATCGTGGGCGAGACCATCGGTCACGGCTCGAGTATCGAGGCGGCAGAAGCTGTTTTTGAGGCTATCTATCCGATTTTAAAGGAGCAGGGCATCTATCTTGCGGCACAGTGCTGCGAGCATCTTAATCGCGCGCTCATTATTGAACGCGCGTGTGCCAAGACCTATGGTCTTGAAGAGGTTTGTGTCGTTCCGCAACCCAAGGCAGGCGGATCCTTTGCAACCACCGCGTGGAAGAATTTTGACGCTCCCGTAGCAGTCGAAGAAATTCGCGCACAAGCGGGACTTGACATTGGTGGAACGCTCATCGGTATGCATCTTTGCCGCGTCGCCGTTCCGGTAAGATTGGAACAAAAATGCATCGGTAACGCCATTCTCCTCGCGGCACGTATGCGCCCGAAGTACATCGGCGGTATTCGTGCAAAATACGAATAAGAGGGAAGTCGGGGTGCTTGGTGGCTTTTTCAAAGAAAAAGCAAAAAATATCCCGAATTCTATTGACAATTCACGACCACTTATGTTATAATAGAGTGGAATTGGACTTTTAATCGTTCAGCAACCCTTCCGAGCCGTTATGCTCGGCAACAGAAAGGAGTGACAGTCTCTTATGGAGATAGCAATCATTGCTCACGACCTGAAAAAAGAATTGATGACAGAGTTTTGCATTGCATATTGCGGCATTCTCTCAAAGCATAATCTCTGCGCTACCAGTATTACCGCAAAATACATTGCCGACGCTACGGGACTTGAAATCGAGCGCCTGATGGCAGGTATTCACGGCGGCAAGCAACAAATCGCATCTCGCATCTCTTGTAACGAAATCGACGTGCTTCTGTATTTCAAGGATACACGCCCCGATTCACAAATGGAAGAAATCGATAGCGAATTGTTGCGCCTTTGCGACCTCTACAATATTCCGGTAGCAACCAACATTGCAACAGCAGAGGTCATTGTTACCGCACTTGACCGCGGTGACCTTGATTGGCGCGAGATTTACAATCCTCGCTCTGCTTACAATCGCGCAAATCAAAAAAAGCCGACGCCTTTTTCCTTTGAGGATTAAACCGTCAAACGGTTAAGACATGTCCCACACGAAGGGCACGCACAGAGAATAGACCAATCCCACAGGATTTTTTCACGGGATTTGCTGAAAGGTCTTGGTGTTCGCGTATGGGGTACCACTTGACTGTAAAACCGCATACTAAATGAAGTAAAACGTCCGGGTGGAACCGTGCGGAATTGATCCACACCCCGAACAGAGGCCTTTTGGTATCTGTCGGGGTGTGTTTTTTGTTAATTATTTTCTCACATATAGAAAGGAAAACAACCATGAAAATTAAAATTTTGGACCAGGTAAGAGAATACGATGCTCCCGTAACCGTATATGATGCGGCTAAGGATATGGAGCTCATCACGCGCGCAGTTATCGGTGCCGAGATAGGCGGCGAGACCGTTGCTCTGACCAAAGAACTTACCGCTGACGCAGAAGTAAAACTCCTTACCTTTGAGGATGCTGCGGGTAAGCACCTCTTCCGTCATACCGCTGCACACATTCTGGCGCAGGCAGTAAAGAGATTGTATCCCAATGCCAAGCTGACGATTGGTCCCGCCATTGACAACGGCTATTATTATGATATCGACTCCGAAGTTCCTTTTGGCGCAGATGCACTCAAGGCTATTGAGGGTGAAATGAAGAAAATCGTTAAGGAAAACCTCAAAATTGAGCGTTTTGAGCTTCCCAGAGCCGAAGCGATTGCTTTGATGCAAGAAAAGGACGAGCCTTATAAGGTACAACTGATTGAAGAGCTTCCCGAGGATGCCGTTATCAGCTTCTACCGTCAGGGCGAGTTTACCGACCTTTGTGCAGGTCCTCACCTCTTTAGCACAGGTGCCGTTAAAGCATTCAAGCTGACGCAATGCACCGGTGCTTATTGGAAGGGCGACCAAAAGAATAAGATGCTCCAACGCATCTACGGTATTGCTTATCCTTCCAAGGATGAAATGAATGCTTACCTGCAACAGCAGGAAGAAGCTCTCAAACGCGACCACAACAAGCTCGGCCGTGAGCTTGAGCTCTTCACAACAGTTGATTCCATCGGTCAAGGACTTCCTGTTATGCTTCCAAAGGGTGCACGCGTTATCCAACTACTGCAAAGATGGGTAGAGGACGAGGAACAAAAGCGCGGTTATCTGCTCACCCAAACGCCACTGATGGCAAAAAGAGATCTTTACAAGATCTCCGGTCACTGGGATCACTACCTTGACGGTATGTTTATTCTTGGCGATCCTTATGATGAGACCAAGGAATGCTTCGCGCTCCGTCCCATGACCTGTCCTTTCCAATATCAAGTATTTCTCAACAAAAAGCGCTCCTACCGCGACCTTCCCATGCGTCTCGGTGAGACTTCCACGCTCTTCCGCAATGAGGATTCGGGTGAGATGCACGGTCTTATCCGCGTTCGTCAG
>JAZQKM010000165.1:0-6877 GCA_045542155.1 Eubacteriales bacterium | reverse complement strand
GCAAATACGCAGGAGCCGCAAGCAGCGCAAAATTCAGCGGTTGCGATGCCTCGATTGTTAAGTATCTTGGCATTACGCTCTTCCCGCAAGTGGGTGTTGCTCTCGGAATGTCCGCCATCGCAGGCACACTGCTTGCCGACGGTTACATCGTAAGAAACATCGTGCTCTTCGGTGTGCTCGTTTACGAGCTTGTAGGCCCGATGCTGACCAAGATCGCCTTGACAAAGGCGGGCGACATCGTCCCCAAAGAAGAAGCTCACGTTCACCACACCCTCGCCGAGGTTTTTGCTGACGATACGGATGACGAAGAATAAGTACAAAGTGCAGAATGCAGAGTTAAATAATTAAAAAGAACACCGCTCGGTTTGAGCGGTGTTCTTTTTATATTCCTTTCATTTTTCAAATCAACTGATCTGCTTTCAGGCGCAGTCTTCCCTTTTTGGTCTCGCCGTCGAAGGAGCGGAGAACGAAACGTCCGTGGCCGCGCACAGAGACGGTGATGGGCGGTGTGAGAACGGTGTCGACGCGTTCCTCGGGCCCGAAGTCGACTTCGACAAGACCGCTCCTTACAGCGCTTTGTGCGGCCTCTCGCGAGAGGTTGCAGAGTGCGGCAACCACACAATCAAGTCGAGGAGATGCGACAGTATCACTGATGGGACGGTACTGCTTACCATCCTTGAAGGTTTCATCGATAATGCATTCGCAACAATGAACGGTATCCGAGCCTACCTTTGTCAGCTCGGTCATCAAAAACGTACCCATCGTGCGGGGGCAAAAAAGAATAGCGCTATGTTCATCCTGCACGGCAATATCGCCAATGACATCACGCTCGATGCCAAGCCCCAGGACAGCCCCGAGATAATCGCGGTGCGAAAGCTTGCGAAAGCCGCTTCCCTTGATGGAAACAGACATCACCGCATCGGCAATTTCATCGGCAAGATATTCCTTTAGCATTGCATAACGGTCAAAATCACCCTCGGGCAAAATTGCCACGAGATATTCGGGCAGAAGAAAGAGGCACGCTCTTTCTGCATCATAATGACCGCCCCAAAACCAATAAGCTCCGCGCATTCCGCGCGCATCCAAAAGGCGTTCGGCGCGGCGGCGCTGATGCATTGTCAAAAACGGAATATGTGACACACTCCCCGACGTGCATCGACGAATGGCATCCTCGAGGCGCGCTTCAAACATATCGCGCGCACCCTCCCCTGCCATCAGAACAGAACCTCCAAGAGCGTTTGCAGAATGATAATGGAAATCATCGCAAAGAAAAACGGCATATCCAAGGGAGAGCCGACAAACCAATTCAGCTTTTCAAACAGCTTGCGGAACGGAAGAATAATAGGCTCGGTGATGGAGTACAAAAAGGATGCCAAGGGGCCGTCCCCCATTGGGTCGATCCACGAAAGAATGGCACGGCCGAGCATAGCAAAATCCAAAACGCTTAGGAGTGCCAAGGCAATATTTTTGATTAGGTTGATCACGTATAACATACGGTTCTCCTTTTTGAGAAAAGTTCAACGCAAAGGGCTGTTACGCAAATCGCAACAGCCCTTTATGCGTGGGATTACATCAATTATGCTTCCTCAACAACTTCTACTTCTTCGTATTCCTCGGTTGCTGGTGCAGGCTCTTCGGCGGGCTCTTCTGCAGGTGCTTCGGGCTCGGGAGCAAAGCCGGAAATATCTACTCCGGAGGGAGAGATAACGATGGTGTTCTTGTTGGTTCTAATCATTTCGCCACCGAGAACGTATGCAACACCGGAGAGAAAGTCTACCAAGCGGTGTGCTTGCTCTTTGGTCAAGCGACTGATGTCGAGCAGAACAATGCAGCCCTCTTTGAGCTTATCGGCAATTTTGGTTGCCTCGATGTGGCTTTTGGGTTGGAGGAGCTTCAGGGATACCTTTTCTGCTGCGCTTGCAGAACGGAATTCAGGCTCCTTGCGTGCGGGGTTCTCAAGTGCCGCAACGCTGTTCTCGGTTTCGTCGGGGATTTGAATATCCTCGGGCATTACGTAAAGCTCATTCTCGTCGTAGCTTTCGTCAAAATCCGCATTGTCATTGCGAACAAATCTTTTCAGTAAATTCATTTTGTGCCTCCTATATGTTCCTCATACAAAATACTAATTTAGTGCGGCGCGAAAAGTGCGCGCCCGACGCGAACGATATCCGCGCCCTCTTCGATAGCAACCTCAAAGCTATCGGACATCCCCATCGACAAAATGGGCCTACCTATATTATGAAGTGTTTTTTGCCAAATGTCAAGACATAATTGAGAAGTTTTGCGAAAATATTTGCGATATTCTTCATTTTTTTCGCATTTTGGCGCCATTGTCATAAATCCGCGCAAATTCAGGTGCGAAAATTGACCGAGCTCCTCGCAAAACGCGGCGGCTTCGTCGGGGGAAATTCCGCTCTTATTTTCTTCCATTCCGCTATTGATTTCCACCAAAACGTCCATTACAAGTCCGCGCTTTGCGGCTTGTCTTTCGATTTCCTGTGCCAAAGATAGGCTATCCAAAGAGTGAACCATTGATACCTTATCAATGATATACTTGACCTTGTTTTTTTGCAGGGTGCCTATAAAATGCACGCGCAGGTTCTCGCGGTTGAGTGCATCCCAATGCTCGAGCAGCTGTTGCACACGGTTCTCGCCGATGTCATTCACGCCGAGACTGTGCAAATAATTGATGTGGTCGGTATCGGTGTATTTGACGGCCGCCACAAGGGTAACCTCGCGTCCGCCGCTGCGCTTTGCCGCTTCATCGATGCGTGCGCGAATGGCGGCAAGGTTTTCGTCAACGTATGAAAAAGCCATCATCGGTACACCTTCCCTTCGTACAAATCTTTGCCCGAAACAATCAAAACGTCGTTTTCATTCAAGGCTGTGAGCGACCCTTCGCCGGGCAGTGCCGCAATGGCGTAGCCCTCACCGCGCCAAATGATGTCGGCTCGGCGGAAGCGTACGGTGCTTGCTTCAAATACGTAAACGCCGGTCATTCCGTTTTGTGTAACAAGTGCAGTTTCGGGAATGTAAAAGCCCTCACTCTCTCCTACGGTAATTTCGACCGCTTGCTTGCGATAGAACAGAAAATCATTGGGGTGACTTTCGCAAACGAATACCGCTAACACCGTATCATCACCTACAACCTTATCGGTCAAGGTAAGGGTTGCTTCGGCATCGTTATTTTCGGGAAAGGAGAAGCGATATTCCCCATCCACACGAAAGCTTGCCGCCACCGAAAGCGGAAGCTCCAGGGCAAGATACCACTCATATCCGTAAACCAGCTTGCCAACCGTTTGTCCGTTGGGAGTTGCGGGCTCGCTTTCGACAAGCGTGTGCAAAGCATCCGGGGTCAAATTTTCCAACGCTTGCGTTGTAAAAACACTCTCAAACCCATCAACGTAGCCACTGTCGTAGAACAGTCCCGATGACGTCTCGCTTTTGATTTCAACGGATGACGCTCCACCGATAAGGCTTTCTTTTTCCTCTTTCAAAGAGGAGAGATACGCCTTTGTTTCATCGGTCTCTCCCACCAAAGAAACGTAGCGGTTGAGCGCTATCAAGAGTTTTTCCTCAAGTGCGGGAATTCTATCAAGATTTCCCACCTCTGCCGCCGCGCTGATTTCGCGGTAAAGAGAAATGTATTCGGCGCGATATTTATTCGCCTCGGAAAGAGGCGTGCCCGGCTTTAGTTGACTGCCCTCAAGAATACGCACGGTGCGGTTGATACGTGTTAGGCGCAGCTGCGCCGATGCAAGCTCCTCCCCCGTTTGGGGAACAGACCATACCTTGGCAACCGACACGTTTTTGCCAACCTTGGTGCCGTTTTCAACAAGCACATCCACAAGCCCCGCATTCTCGGTGGTAAGGACTTCCTCTTTGCGGAAGAGATACGCCTCGGCAGGCGTAATTCGTGTGTCGGTAATGCGGCGCACGGGCGTGGTGAGCACGTTGCCCATATTGAAGTTCATTGCGTGCGCAACGGTATAAACGATAAGCCCCAGCATTGCCAAAATAACGGCGATGCGGAGTGCGTATTTTTGTAAGAATGCCTTGCGTGTCATACTATCTCCCCCTCTTCGCGGAAGCGAGAGACGATTTCTTCGCAAACGTCGTCAAGGGAGCGAAGTGAGCCCTCTTTTTCCATCTCCACCCACTCGACGTAAGGCTTTGCCGAAAACCAAGTCAGCTGACGCTTGGCATATCGACGGGTGGCGGTTTTGAGGTTTTCGGTTGCCTCCGCAAGTGTTTCGTGGCCGTCAAGATAGCCGAGCAACTCCTTGTAGCCAATCGCCTGCGCGGCGGTGAGATTGACCTCAAACACGCCCTCATCCAAGAGCTGTTTGGTCTCTTCCAAGAGCCCATCTGCAATCATCATATCTACGCGACGGTTGATGCGCTCGTAGAGCACCTCGCGGCGCGGATAGTAGAGTCCGATAACAACCGCCTCATAGGGAGACTCCCCCACCTGCGAGCGGCGGTCAAATTCACTTTTGGGAATGCCCGTTTGCTCGTAGATTTCAAGTGCGCGAACCACACGCTTGACGTTGTTGGGGTGTATTGCCTCGGCACTTTCGGCATCGACCTCGCGCAGTCGCGCGTGAAGAGCCTCGACACCTTCTTTTTCGGCAAAAGCAAACAATGCCTCGCGCAAGCCTTCATCGGCGTGGGTTTCTTCCATTTCGCCGCACAAAAAACGGTCGAGATAAAGTCCTGTTCCACCGCAAAGAACGGGCAATTTGCCGCGCGTCCAAATATCCTTTACTGCTTCGCTTGCTTTCGTTACGTATTCGGCACAGGAGAACGGTGCATCGGGCTCAACGACATCGATAAGATGGTGCGCGATACCGCCCTTTTCTTCTTCGGTCGGCTTTGCCGTACCGACGTTCATACGGCGGTAGACCTGCATCGAATCGCAGGAGACGACCTCGCCTCCAAGGCGTTTGGCAAGCTCGACCGAAACCGCGGTTTTTCCGCTTGCCGTAGGGCCTACTACGGCAAGAATTTTGATTTTCTGTTCAGTTGCCATAGTTCCCTCCCTTAAGATTTGCAAAATGGGGCGCATACCACCCCATTTTATCGTTTCTATGATATATTATACAATATTTTGGGGGCTTTGTCAAGAAAGTTTGCATCGACGGATGCAATTATTTGGCATCGACGTACTCCAATGCATCAAACAAATTCTTTCCTTCGCCGAGATAAATATCGGATGCGGCAGAAAGGCGTTCGGGTGTAGTTTGATGACTGTCATAAACGCCAACGGTGATAAATCCCGCGCCCTTTGCCGTCTCGAGCGCGAGCGCGGAATCTTCAAACACAGCAGTCTCGGCAAGGGGTGTGCCCAAAACGTTCAGGGCAGCAAGGAATACGTCGGGTTTCTCCTTGCCCACACCAACATCCGAGCAGGAAATGACGGTTTCGGGCGTAAAAAATTCGGCAAGCCCACAGCTTTCGAGTGCAATATTCAAATAGCGGCGGTCGGTGGCAGATGCGAGACAAACACGCACGCCGCGCTCGCGCAAAGCAGCCAAAAGCGCTTTTGCACCCGCTTTGGGAGTTACCACAGTGCGATAAAAATTCTCTACGTACGCAGCGGCAAATCCATCGAACTCCTCGGCGCTGCACGGAACATTGAGGTAGCCGTGAATATAGGAGATAGCGCGGCTGAAAATCATCGTGCGCACGTGACTGTCGAAATGTGCGGCATCCATACGAAAGGTAGAGTCTCCAAAATAGCGCTCGCCCATGTCGCTCCAAAAGCAATCCCAAAAGGACAAGGAATCGACGAGCGTGCCGTCCATATCAAAAATTGCGCCTTGAATCTCCATAAACGTCTCCATTCTACCGCGTGGCGGTGTTCTTTGAGAATAGTATACCATTTTTTGTAGAAAAATGCAAGAACACAAGCAGAAAACAAAAAATTATATTTTGCTTTATAGGAACATGGAACGTCTCTTTTACCGAACGATTGTCGCAAACAACGGCGGGCGACCAATGGTCGCCCCTACAAATATAGTAAGATTTTTCACGGTAACGGTAGGGACGAACTGTGTTCGCCCGCCTTTATTTACAATAATTGCTTATTTTCGGGCGATTCGTGAATCGCCCCTACGGAGTGTTATGGAATTTGTTGTAGGGTCGATTCACGAATCTTCCGTTTTTTATTACAAACAATCGCGCAATAAAAATTCTGCATGTCATTCTCTTTAGCGTGTTTTGCGCCTTCTGTACAAAAACGCCCCAACGCCGTTTGACGTTGGGGATATTTGTATTACGGTTCTTCTGTCAGCCCGATAAAGTAATCTGCGCTAACCTTGTAAAACCGACACAACTTTATAAGATCATCAATTTTCAATTCCGCTCTACCGTCTTCAATATGACTGTATCCTTGCTGAGATTTATTGATGATAACACCTACCTCTTTTTGCGTTAAATCATTGTCCTCGCGTAAATTTCTCATTCTTATACGATAATTCATACCCTACTCCTTATAGAAAGCTACACAAAAAGTTTATCATACTCATATTTTGAGTATTGACAAATACTCAAAAATTGAGTATAATGGTGGTATAGGAGTTTTCAATGTAATTTAACGGAGGTAAAAATGTTCTGTTCCAAACACAAAAAAATCATTATTTCGCAAAAAATAAAAGAATTTCGATGCAAAAATCACTTAACGCAAAGACAGTTTGCAGATTTGCTTGGCATAACTGCGCAATCTGTATCTAAATGGGAATGTGAAATTTGTTATCCGGATATCACTTTTTTGCCCGTGCTTGCCGAAGCTATTGGGTGTTTGATTGATGATTTTTTTGCTTGAATACAGAAATAAAACGGCATCGCTCATATAAAGCGATGGGGGTTTTTGTTT
>JAZQKM010000164.1:0-7706 GCA_045542155.1 Eubacteriales bacterium | reverse complement strand
GTTGCTAAAGCGGCGAACCTCATCCCACATTTCGGCAATCTCTTCTTCACAATGCTGACGCACTTGTTGCAGTGTGGGAAGCTCGTATACTTGCTTTCCTTTTTGGAATACGGGAACGAGCAGCTCGGTTGCAGTAAAGTTCTCCATTGTTTTGCGCTTCCACGTATGATGAGGGTCGAAAATTTCCAAAGGCTTTGTATCGTCTATAACCTCGTCCCAAACGCAGATGAGGTCAGCTTCAGCCTTGCCTGTTTCCTTATCGCGTAAGCGGTAGATCTTTTTGAAGTGCGGCGTGGTAATCTTACCAACGTTCTCACTAATCTTAATTTTGGGAATAATCTCACCGTTGTCGTTTTCAACAGCACAAACCTTGTAAACACCGCCGAAAACAGGATCGCTCTTTGCAGTAATGAGACGCTCACCAACGCCAAAGGCATCCACGCAAGCGCCTTGACGGATAAGCTCGCGGATCAAATACTCGTCAAGCGAGTTGGAAACAACGATTTTACACTCCGTCCAACCGGCATCATCGAGCATTTTACGAACCTTTTTGGAAAGATACGTAATATCGCCCGAGTCAATGCGAATACCGCATTTGGTAATTCCCTTCGGTTTGAGGACCTCGTTAAATACCCTGATGGCGTTTGGAACACCGGAATCAAGCACGCTGTAAGTATCAACCAAAAGTGTGCAGGAATTGGGGTAAATTGATGCATAAGTTTTGAAAGCTTCGTATTCGGTGTCAAACATTTGTACCCAAGAATGCGCCATAGTGCCCGTTGCAGGAACACCGTAGACCTCATCGGTAATGGTACAAGCAGTAGCACCGCACCCGCCAATGTATGCGGCACGTGCACCGAGAATAGCAGCATCGGCACCTTGCGCACGGCGAGAGCCGAATTCGCTGATCGCTCTTCCCTTTGCGGCACGGGCAAGTCTGGACGCCTTTGTCGCAATGAGGGATTGGTGATTAACCATCATTAAAAGATACGTCTCAATAAATTGTGCTTCGATCGCCTTTCCGCGTACGATGAGAAGAGGTTCACCCGGAAAAACAACCGTTCCCTCGGGAATCGCCCAAATATCGCCCTCAAATTTGAACGTACGCAAAAACGCTAAAAACTCTTCTGAAAAGCAGTTTTTGCTACGCAAATAAGCGATATCATCCTCGTCGAAATGCAAGTTGTTGATATATTCTACTACCTGTTCAAGACCTGCTACGATGGCGTAACCGCCGTTGTCGGGATTGTCACGGTAGAACATATCAAAGTAGACGATCTTGTCCTTCATTCCGCATTGAAAATATCCATTGCTCATTGTGAGTTCGTAAAAATCACAGAGCATCGTCAAATTTCTCGAAATATCCTTCATTTTCTTCCCTTCTTTCAAAAAGTAGAACTTATTGCACCTATTATACCACGCTTTATGCGTAATTGCAAGCAAAAAACGATTTTTTTACAAAAAAGCAGTGCCACAGAGTATGACACTGCAAAAAAATTATATTTTTTTATCAAGCTTGCGAAGAAGCATTGAAATGGGGACAATGAGGGTACCCAAAACAAAATTACCAATTCCATGAAGAAGGTCAAACGGTAATCCTGCCATGACCCACAGCCATACACGGTCCCATCCCATTCCGCTGAATAACGCATATACAGGTGCATAAAGCACACCAAAAAACAGACCGTGAAGAGCCGATATAAGCATATAAATTACGGGTGCGATGTAAACGGGTATTTTTGGAGGCAAAAGCATTACAGCACCCCAAAGGATAAGCCAAAGGTACAACTCGGGGAGCCAACCAAATGGACTAAATCCTTCCCAAATACCGTTTACAAAGACGTATCCATAAATGGGAAATAGAGCTTTTGCGCGATATGTAAGAGTAAAAGCAATTACTAAGGTCCCCAACAAATGAACATTTGGGATTCCTTCCATCACCACTTTGGACACAAACATAACTGCCGAAAGCATTGCAAAAACGGTAATTTCGCGGATTTTGAGTTTTTTATAACGATAATGCGGTCTCAATTACTTTTCCACCTTAAATGAATAGGTTGCACCCTCTACAATTTCGGTAGCATCAACACCACTCATAGCATATTCACCGTTGATGTAGAACGCCCAATATGTTTTGTCAGTGTCATAATCGGCAGTAATGCCGTTAACTTTTTTCACGTACAAGCCGTAAGCACCGTTTTCTCCCTCAATCAGCCCCTCTGCCAGCAAAGCATCGCCAACAGTGCTCTTATCAGTAGAAATCGAGAAAGAAGTTTCTTTACCATCTTTGTCCACTACAATAAAAGTAAAGGACTTTTTCACTACGGGAGCCTCTGTTCCCCCATCGATGGTGCCTTCGGTAGTCGTTTCTGCGGTAGTCTCTTGACCATACCCCAGAAGGTTGAAAATATAGTTGTCACAAGCCGTTGCCAAAAGTGCCGTAGCCGCAATCAGCACCAAGCAAAGCATGAGCGACAACAGTTTTTTTAGTTGTGTCATTTTCATTGCTTTTTCTCCTTTTGATTTGGTTTTGTTTTCACTCCGAACCGGCGCCCGCAGTTCATCTTGGAGCGTTTCGACTGATGCCGGGTATTTCGACTTGGCACAACACAGCTCCGCCTTCTCAGATTACTCCAATGGCGTTGTCCCCGAGATGCGGCTCTCGGTAAGAGCTATGCGCAATATGTGCCTCACGGCGACGGGCTCGTACAGGATTTTCACCTGTTTCCCCGAAACATCATATCAATTATAGCACCAACAAGAGGAAAAAACAAGTTTTTTATATATTTTTTCGATTTTTTTCAAAAAACGCCAAACCTTTTCACGTTTTTTGACACTATATAGGTGAGCGCAAAAGTACTTTTGAAAAAAACAGAAAACTCAAAATTCAACCAACGGTATGTTGACACCTTGCTGCTTTTTTGCTATAATGGTTCTTGTTGGAAGCCACGGGAAGTACAACCGTGTTTTCAAGATAAAATCAAAGAAAGGAGGCGGGTTATGTTCTATTCTAATAAAATCGGATATTTTTCTTTCGCCTCAAGGGTATCTTACTCCCACTAACAAGTAGGAAATCTCCCTGCCCGGCAAGAGAAAAATCTCCAAAAATTCGGGAGCGTTTGTCTCCTTGCAAACGCTCCCATCACAAAGGAGATGTCTATGCTGAACACGGAAGAATTTGGTCGCAGGCTTGCCAGCTTGCGCCGCCAATCGGGCAAAAAACAGCGCGAGGTTGCCGAAGAACTCGGCCTTACACCGCAAGCAGTATCAAAATGGGAGCGCGGACTCTCCTGCCCCGACATTTTGATGCTGGATGAGCTTTCCTCATCACTCGGTGTACCGATTGCCGCGTTGTTTGAAAAGAATGATGCCCGGTAAGGATTGAGTCTTATGTTTGTGCGCGACAACCATAAGACTCTTTTTCTATAATTGGTTGATATAAATTCAACCAACGCGTCATTGACACTTAAAATCTTCTTTGCTATAATGAAAGAAAGAAAAAATAGAATTCTGGAGGATTTATGAACAACTACAAAAACTTTATCACTTATTTCAAGCGCTCCGATAGCATCGCTTCCACAGGTTTGGGGCTTTTAGCTACAGGCGGCATTCTGTTGCTGTTGGGATGGTGGTTTTTCTGGCTGCTTTTCTACATTGCCGTTGTAATGATCCCTATTGGATTGGTAATTTACATCTACGGAACCTCCGGCAGCGCCGATGAGAACAGCTTGAACAAGATCATCAAAGAGAACTACGATGCTATCACATTTAGTGATGTTAAGGAAATGCCCGAATATCGCAGACGTATGTCGAAAAACCCCACCGAAGAAACCTTTGGCGGATATGTTTTCGGCGATAACATATTGATGAAAAGAGCTAAATCGAGCGCCCTTGTTTCCACTGAATATGTGTGTGCAAAGATGCTGATCCTTGAGGACGCACTCCTCATTCGTTCCTGCTCTTTCTCCTTTATAGCCGATGAAAGACACGAAAGAGAATTAGAAATTCCCTTCTCTTTGATTGAAAAAATCGAAATTGAAAGAGAGAGCCAAACTTATCAAATGGGCAAAAAGGAACTCGTTGCAAAAAACTGCTTTTTTGTCATCACCCACGAGGGTGTGCAAACCAAGCTGCCCCGTAAGGATGATATTTATGCAGACGAATTGATTGTAACAGTTAACCGTCTGTTGAAAAAAGCATAAAAAATGACCGCCGTATAATGAATACGGCGGCTTTTTTGATTAGTAAAATGTAGCAACCTCTTGTGCGGGAGGCACTGCAAACTCGGTTTTGGTAACGTAAAGAACAGGTCCGGGGCCGCGGTAAAGTTTGTGCTTTTCTACCTTAATCGTGCCCGTCAGGGTTACCCAATCGCGTGTTTTCAAACTTGTCTTTTCGGGAAAAATGCAAACCAATGGGTTGAACGCAATATCATCCACACAGCAAGTCATAACGTGTCTGCCCGCCAAAACACTCTTGTCTCCCATAGAAGCATCGGCGGCTACAATCCCTTTAAAACGTACGGTTTTGCCGTTGTACTTTTCCATTTCTTCGGAAAGATCGCGGTAAAAGAGCGCATAAAATTCATCCTCGATGTTGATAACGGGAGCGTTCAAATCAAAGGGCAACGGATCTTCGATTTCATCATATTCTACGTGTCCGTCGGGATAATCATATGTGATGGCAACACGGCGTGAAATACCGCGAATGACCTTGTGAATTTCCTCTTTGTCAATGTTGTCAGGTGTGCGGTTGAGAACGATCATTTCAGCATTCAAGAGCTTATCGACCATCAGCTGACGCATATTGGTATTATATGCGAGGAAGGTGTTGGCGTCGGCAAACATCATTTCCTGATACAGTGCCCAGCTATCAGGCAGATTTTGATAGAGGGTGTTCAGCGACCACATGCCGTTGTATTCGATAATAACGCGGTCAAGTTTATGCTTTTTGCTGAGCTCGGAAAGATGTTCTTTTGTGATATCTTCTTCGTTTTCGATGGTTTCAAGATAAACGTTTTTGCCCCAAAAACGGTCGAGTTCAAGCTCATCAATTCCTTCTTCGCATTGAATAATCAACGTTTTTTCACCGGAATTGAAGCGTTTATCTTCCATCGACTCTTGAATAATATGCGTTTTACCGCCCTCTAAAAACCCGGTAAAGAGATAGACCGGTAATTGGTTAATCATAGTAGTCTCCTTTTATCTCAGTTCTGTGCCGAACAGTTCTTCAAGCGCGTGGCGGTCAAGTTTAGAGCCAATGACGCATAGTCTGCCCGTGATAGCGGCAGAGCCCTCGCGTACGTCGCCCTCACCGGGAACGTAGTCAAAGTGCAGCCATTTGCCACACTTGCACTCTACAATGCCCTTTGCACGCAGAACAAAACCGTATTTTTCATCGGTAAGAGATGCAAGAATTCTCTCAAGCTCTTCTCTTTCAAACTTCTTTGTTGTTTCAGCACCCAAGCTCACAAAGACCTCGTCGGCGTGGTGATGATGGTGGTGATGATGCTCATGTTCATGATCGTGATGACATTCGCAATGCGGATCGTCACATTCGTGATCGTGATGATGGTGCTCGTGATGATGACACACACAGTCAGGATCGTCACACTCCTCATCGTGATGATGGTGGTCGTGGTGGCACTCACACTCCGGATCATCACACTCATGTTCATGATGGTGATGATGTGCATGTTGGTGGTGCTCTTCATCCTCATCGTGGTGATGGTGATGACAGTGGCAATCGGGATCGTCACATTCTTCTTCGTGATGATGATGAACGTCAGCCGCCAAGCGTGCGAGCTCTTCCTCAATGGTATCACGGCGCTCCATAGCAGCAAGAAGCTGCGCGCCGTCGAGAACATCCCAAGGAGTGGTCACAATGGTTGCAGTGGGGTTCTTTTCACGCAGAAGAGCCACTGTCTCTGCAATTTTCTCCTCACTTCCGCTTTGTGTATGCGAAAGAACGATGCAACCTGCGTTTTCGATTTGGTCATTGAAGAACTCACCAAAGTTCTTCATATACATTTTGCACTTTTTAACGTCTGCAACAGTGGTAAAGCCGTTGAGGAGAACATCCTTTGCGTCAAGATTTTGCACTGCGCGGATAATATCCGAAAGCTTGCCAACACCCGAAGGTTCAATCAAAATACGGTCGGGATGGTACTCGTCAAGCACCTTTTGCAAAGCCTTGCCAAAATCGCCAACCAATGAGCAGCAAATGCAACCGCTGTTCATTTCGGTTACTTCAATACCTGCATCCTGCATAAAGCCGCCGTCAATGCCAATTTCACCAAATTCATTTTCAATCAATACGAGTTTTTCGCCCACATAAGCTTCTTTTAAGAGTTTTTTAATGAGAGTTGTCTTTCCTGCTCCCAAAAAACCGGAGAAAATATCAATTTTTGTCATTTTCATCTTCCTTTTTGTAAAAAAATCATCACCCTTTATTATACATCCAAAAACGTAAAAAGTCAACAAAAATGATAAAAAAAGAGGAATCTTCCGCAGAAGATTCCTCTTTTTATTTTCAAACGAGATTAGAGACCGCGCTTAATGTAGCTGGTGTGCAGAATCTCGTGTGCCTTGTGGCTGTTGGGATGTCCGAAGAATTCATCGTACAGAACCTGAACAGCAAGGTTATCCTGAGACTTGCGCAGAGACTCGTTAGCGTCATCGTTGTAGAGGACAGCTGCACGAACTGCACGCAGATCCATGTTCATACGAACACTTGCAGGTTGAATGGGTTGACCGCCGCCGTTTACACAACCGCCGGGGCATCCCATGATCTCGATGAATTGAACGTCAAGCTCGCCTGCCTTAACCATGTTAAGGAGCTTCTTTGCCATACCGGTGCTGGAAGCAACTGCCACGTTAACGGTAAGGTCGCCAAGCTTGTAGGAAGCAGTCTTGATGCCCTCAACGCCACGAACTTCAACGAAGTCGAGCTTTTCAAGCTTGTTGCCAAGAATCTTCTCTGCCGCATAGCGGAGAGCCGCTTCCATAACGCCACCGGTTGCACCGAAGATAGCGCCTGCACTGGAACCGATTGCAAAAGGATCGTCGAACTTCTCGTCTTCAAGAGCGCGGAAGTTGATGCCTGCCTTTTGAATCATTCTACCAACCTCACGGGTGGTGATTGCATAGTCAACGTCGGGAACGCCTGCTGCGTTTTGATCCTGTCTGCCAACCTCAAACTTCTTTGCCGTGCAAGGAATTGCGGAAACCATAACGATATCCTTGGGATCCCAGCCCATCTTTTGTGCGTAGTATGTCTTAACAACTGCGCCAAACATTTGTTGAGGAGACTTGCAGGTAGAAAGATTTTCGGTGAATTCCGGGAAGTAGTGCTCACAGTATTTGATCCAACCGGGAGAGCAAGAGGTGATCATAGGAAGAGTTCCGTTGTTTTGGATTCTGCCGATGAGCTCGTTTGCTTCTTCAACGATTGTAAGGTCTGCTGTGAGGTTCATATCGTATACGCCGTCAAAGCCGAGAGCCTTGAGAGCTGCAACCATCTTACCCTCAACGTCGGTACCGGGCTCATAGCCGAAGCATTCGCCAAGCTGTGCACGAACAGAAGGAGCGGTGCAAATAACGGTATGCTTGGTGGGATCTGCAAGAGCTGCAAATACACCGTCGGTATCGTCTCTTTCATACAGAGCACCTACGGGGCAAGCTACAATACATTGACCGCAGTTAATG
>JAZQKM010000163.1:0-3077 GCA_045542155.1 Eubacteriales bacterium | reverse complement strand
ATACATTCAATTCCCTCTGGGATATTCTCTTCTCCGAGTGTATCAAAGTCACCGAGAACGATGTCGGGGGTAACGCCCATCTCTTTGGCGGTGAGATATCCCGCATCGGCGGCAATGACAAGGTCGCCCTTCGCGGGTTTTTCGGCCACGTATTCATCAAAAACAGTGCCACCTGTGTAGATGAATGCTTTTTTTCGTTCCATATTGCTCTCCTTTTCAAAAAGGCTATATCAAAGCAGGGGAAGAAGCGCGTGTCCTCTTCCCCTCTGTGTTTGTTTTATGCGTTGAGTTCTGCTTGCAGGTCAGAGAGTGCAACCTCTTTTTCCTCGCGCGTGCCGAGGTTCTTGAGACGAACCACACCGCGTGCGTACTCGTCGCCGCCCATAATGATGGCGTGAGAATATTCGCCCTTAACGGCGTATTCAAGCTGCTTGCCGAACTTCTTTTGGCCAAGATACATCGAAGAAACGATGCCTGCATCGCGCAATTTTTCAACCAAGGACGTGTATGCTTCATAGGGTACGTCGTCGAAGCGTGTGACAAGCACCTTGACGCTCGAACCGAAGGTTTCGGGAACGAGCTTGTGTGTTACAAGGAAATTCTCAAGTGTTACGTCGCCCATGCCGTAGCCCACGCCCGAGATGCGCGCATTCTTAACGAACAGGTCAACGAGATTGTCGTATCTGCCGCCGCCAAACATAGCACGGTTGTTTTCGGGAGCGTTGTCGAACACCTCAAAAACGGTGCCAGTGTAGTAATCAAGTCCGCGAATGATGCCAAAATCAAACAGACAATACTTATCCAAATCCATCTTGCACAGTGCCGCAAAGAGAGACAGAAGCTCTTGCGAGCCCTGCGACTCGGGGCAAAGCGCGGTGGCTTCTTCAACAGTCATCGTGTAGAGCGCATCAATTTGTGCGATTTGTTCTGCGGTAAGACCGAGAGCGGTAAGGTCTTTTTCGTAGCTCTCGCGCGTGACCTTGTTTTTGCGGTCAATAACCTTGGAAACTTGACGGCTGCCTTCAACATCCTTGCCTGTGATAGCGGCAACGACGTCGTTGAAGAAGCGGCGGTTGTTGATGCGCACGGTGAACATCTTTTCATCCGCGCCAAAAGCGCGCATAATGCGAATGGCACTTGTGATGACCTCAAGGTCAGCTTCATAGGTGTTGCAACCGAAAACGTCGACGTTGAGCTGCCAGAACTCGCGCAAGCGTCCTCTTTGCGTTGCCTCGTAGCGGTACATATTGGGAATGGAGAACCACTTGAGCGGGAAGCTCAACTCACCCATTTTTGCCGCGACCATACGCGCAACGGTAGGAGTCATTTCGGGACGGATGGCAAGATGACGGTCGCCTCTATCCATAAAGTTATAGGTCTGCTTGTTGGCAATCTCTTCGCCGCTCTTTGCGGCATAGAGCTCCAAGGATTCAAGCATAGGGCCGTTGTATTCATCAAAAGCGGCGTTTTCCAGCTCGCGGCGAATGACGCCAAAGAACCAGTTGCGCAGCTTCATTTCCTGCGGATAAAAATCTCTTGTGCCCTTGTAGGGTTGCATCGAAAGCTTTTCTGCCATATCAAAAACCTCTTTTTTGTTCTTAATCATCCTATATTATACCAAATCCACAGACCGATTGCAAGAGGTTTTGGGAAAAAGTAGAAGAGAGTTTTTGAAATAAAAAGGAAAAGCCGCTAGCGCGGCTTTTCCTTTTTTTGCAATTAATAGAACATGGAGCCAATAGCACCCATGGTAGCGCCCATAATAATAAAGTAGAACAGAATTCCAACACCCCAAGAAATCAAGCCGGCAATACCGCAAGCTTTTGCCTTTTTGGGAGTTTCCTTGTGCTTGAGAGGCCAATAAATAATTCCAAACAAAGGAATCAATACAGCCAAAATGCAAAGGCCTACGTTTACTTCATCGTTTGCAACCTGAGCGGGCGTTGTGGGGCTAACCACCGCACAACCGCATCCGGGACAAACAATGGCTTCGTCCATAATTTCTTTTCCACATTTCGAGCAAAATTTCATAGTCATTCTCCTAATATTTATTATTCCTTTTTGGAATTATTTATATTATAATTCCATTTTGGAATTTTGTCAAGGCTTTTTTGGGATATAATTCTAAAAAAGAAGAAAAAATGGAGAAAAATGATGAAAATTCGCAAGCAAGAATACGGAAATGCCAATATGGTTGGTAAAAATATAGAAACGCTCCGCAAAGAACGCGGCATTAAGCAAAAGGATTTTATTGCAAAAATGCAGGTTTTGGGATGTGATATCAACCCAACAAGCTACTCAAAGCTCGAAGGTCAGGTGCGCAGTGCAACCGATAAGGAGATTTATGTGATTTCAAAAATTTTGAATATTGCGATGGAAGAGCTGTTTGAAATTAACGAAAATCAATAAGTTTTATGTAAGGTGGGCGAAGAATAAATCGCCTCTACAATGAGTTTTATCATGATTCGTAGGGGCGAAGAGATTGCTTGCAATCTCGTGGCGGCTTGCCGCCTTCCATTAGGTCGCCCGCCGTTATTCTCTGTACCCGTTCGTTTTCGGGACGTCGAGGACGTCGTCCCCTACAAGAAATCAAACATTTCACGCGACTTTGGCTCTGCAAAAGGTGTCAACCTATTCACGCGAGCAATTCTAAAACAACTTTTGTAGGGGGCGACGTCCTCGACGCCCCGTTTTGCCGAAAAATGGCAGTGAAAAGTTTGCTGCTTTGCATTTTTTTGCGTGGAACGGCTTGCAATCAAGCGGAATTTGTGATATAATACCATCACAACAGAATACGCACCATTAGCTCAGCTGGATAGAGCACAAGCCTCCGACGCTTGGTGTCGACGGTTCGAATCCGCCATGGTGTGCCAAAAAAGTCCAAGTCTTTCGACTTGGACTTTTTTTACTGTTCGTTATAGTATGCTTCCAAAATTTTCGCCGCGGTCATAGCGCAATAATAACCGTGCGAGCCGTTTTCGAGAACCACAGAGATAACGACATCGGGGTTGTTATAGGGAGCGGCGGCAACAAACAGTGCGTTGTCGGGGTTATCCCCTCCCCTTTGTGCCGTTCCC
>JAZQKM010000162.1:0-3986 GCA_045542155.1 Eubacteriales bacterium | reverse complement strand
ATTTCGTCGATGTTGTCAAGCGCAATCTTGTAGCCCTCAAAGATGTGGGCTCTTGCCTTGGCTTTTTCGAGGTCGAACTCGGTGCGGCGAATGATAACCTGCTCTTGGTGAGCAATGTAGTGGTCGAGAATTTGCGGCAGGTTGAGAACCTTAGGCTCGTTGTTGACAAGTGCTAACATATTGATAGCAAAGGTATCCTGCAGCTGGGTATATTTATAGAGTTGATTGAGAAGGATTTGCGAGTTGACGTCGCGGCGATATTCCACAACGATACGCATACCGTCTCTGCCCGATTCGTCGCGCAACTCGGTAATGCCCTCAATTCTCTTTTCCTTAACGCAGTTTGCAATAGACTCGCAGAGCAAACTCTTGTTAACGCCGTAAGGAATTTCGGTAAAGATAATGCGGCGGTGGTCCTCTTCAATGGTCGCGCGAGCGCGGACCATAATGTGTCCCTTGCCGGTTTCGTATGCCAAGCGAATGCCGTTGACACCGTAAATGGTCGCGTAAGTCGGGAAATCGGGGCCCTTGATGTATTCCATCAAGTCGTCAACCGTGCTCTCGGGATTGTCCATACGGTAGATGGTGGCATCAATGACTTCACCGAGGTTGTGAGGGGGAATATTGGTCGCCATACCAACCGCAATACCCATAGAACCGTTTACCAACAGATTGGGAAAACGGGAAGGAAGTACCGTAGGCTCCTGCAAACGGTTATCGAAGTTAGGCATCATGGGAACGACGTTCTTATCGAGATCGCGCATCATTTCATCGGCAATCTTGTCAAGACGCGCCTCGGTGTAACGGTAAGCAGCCGCGCCGTCACCGTCCACAGAACCGAAGTTTCCGTGTCCTTCAACCAAGGGATAGCGCATAGAGAAATCCTGCGCCATACGAACCATTGTACCGTAAACGGCGGCGTCACCGTGAGGGTGATAGCGACCGAGCACGTTACCAACGGTGGTTGCCGACTTGCGGAAAGGCTTGGAGTGCACAAGTCCGTCCTCGTACATTGCGTAAAGAATACGGCGAGCACCCGGCTTCATTCCGTCGCGCACGTCGGGAAGCGCGCGCGCCATAATAACCGACATAGAGTATTCGATAAAGGATTTTTTAACTTCCTTTTCCATACCCACGTCGACGATTTTCTGATTTTCAAACAGGGCGAGTTCCTGTTCTTTTTCTAAATTTTTGTCCTTTTCGTTAGCCACGATTTTTGTCCCTTTCCTGTCTTTATTTCAAGAGATATTTTTCAGAGATGATTTTAAGCCTTTACTTTTCTGCAAAATAGCATAAGTGGAAAGTATAGGCAAACTCCCGCAATGGCGGTTGCCAGCATTTCGGGCAGTACTGCGTGCAAAAGAATTTGCACAAGATGTATGTTTTGATAGGTTAAGCAAGCATACAGAATGGTAAGTCCTGCTCGCAAGAACAGAGCAAACATTAAATAAAAGAGATACGGTACAAATCTTTTGGGTTGAACAGCGCGTGCATAATGCCCCGCTATATAACCGAAAAGCATATAGAATAGAGGTAAGAGAACGATGCCGCTCGAAGCCATTGCTTCGATAAGCGCGCCTGCCGCAAGTCCCGTAATGGCACCGTGATGTCGCCCATTGAAATAAGCCACACAGGTAACGATGCCCAACATCAGGTCGGGAACGGCACCGATATATGTCAATTTTCCAAACACGCTGGTTTGAAGAACGGCACCTAAGAGAATAAGAATGGCAAGTGAAATACCAAATATCACAAGTCGTGAGCGTGCCTTTGCCTCAAAGCCTATTATACGGTTTCTCGACACCTTCTCACTCCTTTCTTTTTTTACTTATCTCCGCTCTCGTTTTGATAGCCTGTAATAACCATTACCCATTTGAGTGAGGAAAAATCCACCGCGGGGGTAACGGTTGCAACAAGTGTGCGGTTGTATTCGTCAACCTCAATGGCGGTGACGGTTCCAATTTTTAAATCTGCGGGGTAAACACTACCCGTACCGCTCGAATAAACGGTATCGCCGACCGCAACGTCTGCTTCAGCATCAATATACCCAATTTTGCAGGTGCCCTGTTGTCGCATACTGTAATCGCCGCTGACAATGCCCACGACTTCGGAGCGAGGAATGTACGCACCGACCGACGTTGCAGTCTCAATCAACGTAGAAACCATACACCAATTCAGTCCAACCTCAACCACATAGCCCACAATCCCCTCCTTGGTGATAACAGGCATATTGGTTTTGATGCCGTGAAGCGTGCCTCGGTTGAGTGTAAAATTGGTAATATAATTGCCAGAGGAGTGGCTGATAACCATTCCCTCCTCCAATGCAAAAGAGGGATATTGGTTCTTCATATCAAGATAGTCTCGCAATCGCTCGTTTTCTTTTTCCAAAAGTTCGGCTTCTTTTAGTTGTTCCTTGAGCAATTCGTTTTCTTCAATCAAGGCTTGATTTTCCTCATTTAGCGCTTTCATGCTGCCAAAATATTTTCCCCAGCCTTCAAAGCCGTTGCCTATGACGGTTGCTACCCAACGCACGGGCATGGTAACCGTTCCCACAATGTTCTTTGCAAGACTGCGGTAACCCATAATAGCAAAAACCGACGGAACAATGGTCAGCACCAATGCAATGCAAAGGCAAATGAGAAAAAATTTGTTTTGAAAAATTCTCACGTTTTGTTATCCCCCTTTCTCATAAATTTTGCAAGGGGTGTGTATTAAATATCAAGATTTTCGGCAAACTTTGCGTTTTGCACGATGAATACGCGGCGAGGTTCAACCTTATCGCCCATGAGAACCGAGAACATCTCGTCGCAAGCGATAGCATCCTCGATGGTAACACGCAGAATGGTACGCGTTGCGGGGTCCATCGTTGTTTCCCATAACTGGTCGGGGTCCATTTCACCAAGACCCTTGTAGCGGTCGGCTTCGATGTTGACGCCACCCATTTCCTCTACGATGGCTTCTTTTTCTTCCTCGGTGTAAGCATAACGCTCGTTGCCATACTTCGCGCCCTTTTTGTAAATTTTATAAAGCGGCGGTTGTGCAAAGAAGATGTGTCCGTCCTCAATGAGTTTTCTCATGTGACGGAAGAAGAAGGTGAGAAGCAAAATACGAATGTGCGAACCGTCGACGTCGGCGTCCGCCATAATGATGATTTTGCCGTAACGGAGCTTGGCGGTGTCGAATTCTTCACCGATGCCGCATCCGAGAGCTTGAATAATAGGGATAAGAGATTGGTTGGAATATACTTTGTCAAGTCTTGTTTTTTCAACGTTGAGAACCTTACCGCGCAGAGGCAGGATTGCCTGGAAGCGCGAGTTTCTTCCCTGCTTTGCAGAGCCGCCTGCGGAATCTCCCTCTACCAAATAGAGCTCGGTAAATTCTGCATTCTTTTCTTGACAGTCGGCAAGCTTGCCGGGAAGCGTAGAGCCCTCAAGGAGCCCCTTGCGGCGCGTTGCCTCACGTGCCTTTCTTGCGGCTTCGCGTGCTCTGTAAGCAGCCATTGCTTTTTCGAGAATTGCCTTGCCGACGGTGGGATTTTCCTCAAGATATTCCTCAAGCTTTTCGGTAACGAGAGAGTACAGGATGGTTCTCATCTCACTGTTGCCGAGCTTACCCTTGGTCTGTCCCTCAAACTGTGCCTCTGTCAACTTAACAGAAACAACTGCCGAAAGACCCTCGCGCACGTCCTCACCCGAGAGGTTCTTTTCGCTCTCCTTGATGATACCGTACTTTCTGCCGTAGTCGTTAAAGACCTTGGTAAGAGCTGTCTTAAAGCCGATTTCGTGCGTACCGCCCTCAATGGTGTTGATGTTGTTGGCAAAAGTGAGCAGAGCCTCGTTGTAGCTGTCGTTGTATTGCATTGCAACCTCGGCAACCCAGTTCTCCTTTTCGGCCTTCATATAAATGACCTCGGGGTGGATCAGCTCACACTTCTTTTGATTGTTGATATATTCAACAAAGGATTTGATACCGCCCTCGTACATCAA
>JAZQKM010000161.1:0-2538 GCA_045542155.1 Eubacteriales bacterium | reverse complement strand
ATGCCGCAACGCTTCAAGTCACTCGTCGATAAATTCGGCACAACGCCCGCCGCTATGAAGCAGGCAGGCATCGCCTACGCGACAGACCAAATCATTGACCTTTTTGCCAACGGCATTACAAACGTGCACGTTTATTCGATGAACAAACCCGACGTTGCAGAGGCTATTCAAAACAATCTTTCCGATATATTAGGATAACAAAAAGACCGCAAATGGTGAGCATTTGCGGTCTTTTTGTCTGTTTTTATCTAAATTCCGTCTCACCGTCGTCGGTGTAAACGTTTGTGCGCAGAATGGAGTAGGATTCCTTGGTAGGATTACCCGAAAGGATACCCAAACGCTCCTTCGCGACACTAATGAGCATTTCGGGGTTAAGATTTTCGGTGTTGCCCGCGCGCAGAATTGCGGTGATGGTAATCTTACCGTCCTCGGTGTAAACGGTGTTAAACTCACGAATCAAGTGTGTCAAGTCGACTTCTTTTTCCCCCGACTTGGACTTTTTCATCACCAAAAGGGGAGAGGTCGTAAAGAGGGATTGGAGTTTTTCTGCCATTTCAGCGTCAGCACCTGCAAAGTTGAGATTGATTTCATATCTTGCCCACGCGATGTCAGCAAATTTTGCGGTTGGCTCGTAAGCGTCAAGCACCTGCATCTCGTCTGTCAACTCGCGGTTGAGCAGATTTTTGACATCCTCGCAGGGGATATTTCTGTCAACACGCAAATCGATGAATTCGCACTCACTCTCGGTACCAACCGAAAGGGGAAGTCCGAATACGACCTTTGCATGCGGATTGAAGCCTTGCGTGTACCACATCGGAATGTTCGCACGCACAAGCACACGTGCGATCGTGCGCTGTAGATCGAGGTGCGATATGTATTGCAAATCTCCCACCTTGCGGAATTTGATGCGCACGATGCGAGAGCCTTCGGCAATCGGTTCCCAAACGCTCTTATCCTGTTTTTGAGGCAGAGGAGCATCACTTTCGGTTGCGGACATCTCTTTGCAACCGGGGCAAACAGCGCGCCCGCCGCCAAGCTTGTTGGCACCGCACGCCGAGCAATGCTCGCGGCAGTTGGGGGTGGTCGTCTCACCGTAAGCCTTTGCTTGCTCGCGCAAGAAGAATTCCTTGCTCACACCGCAGTCAATGATATCCCAAGGCAAAATCTCGTCATTACCAAACCTGCGGTTGGCATAGAACGCGGGATCCACACCTGTGCGTTCAAATACGGAGAGCCACTTGTCGTAGTCGAAATATTCGTCCCAAGCGTCAAAGCAGAAACCTTCGCGGCAAGCGAGCTCAAGAGCGTCAGCGAGGCGACGGTCGCCACGGGCGAGAACCGCCTCAATACGCGATACCTTTGCATCGTGATGCACGTATCTGATATGCTTGCTCTTGATCTTGGATTTAAGATATTCCTGCTTTTCGGCAAGCATCTCCATCGTATCCTGCGCTTCCCATTGGAAGGGGGTAAAGGGCTTGGGAATAAAGCAAGAAACACTCACTGTTACCTGCACAGGGCGAGCACGGTTTCTGTTAGGGTTTTGATAGTAAGCATCTACCACGTGCTCGGCAAGGGTAGCAATGCCCTCGATATCCTCAAGCGTTTCGGTTGGGAGACCGTTCATAAAGTAGAGCTTGACCGAGTTTTTGCGCGCATCAAACGCAACGTTTACAGCGCGCATAACGTCCTCTTCGCGCACGTTCTTGTTGATAACGTCGCGCAGTCTTTGCGTACCTGCCTCGGGTGCAAAGGTGAGGGAAGAGGAGCGAACCGATTCGATGCGGCGCATCAAATCCTTGTTAAAGCTATCTACGCGAAGCGATGGCAGCGAAAGGCTGACCATATTGTCGTCGGTCCAGCCGAGGAGCTTATCGCAAAGCGGTTCGAGAGAGGTATAGTCACTGATAGAAAGGGAAGAAAGCGAGATTTCTTCGTATCCCGACGAGTTGTAAAGAGCTTTTGCTTGGCGGTTGAGTACGTCGGCACTCTTTTCACGCACAGGACGGTAGATCATACCTGCTTGACAGAAACGGCATCCGCGGATGCAACCGCGATAGACCTCAAGCACCACGCGGTCATGTACCGTTTCAATGTACGGAAGCACCAACTTTTCGGGATACGGCGCTGCATCCATATCCTCAACAATGCGTTTGACGACCTTTGCGGGCACATCGGGATGCAGGGGCGTATAGGCGGCAATTCTCCCATCCTCACGATAGGTTACTTCATAAAGAGACGGCACGTAGAATCCCTTGAGTTTGGCCACCTCACGCAAAAAGGCGGTGCGGGTATAGGTGCCGTCTTTTTTCATTTTAATGTATAGGTTACAAAATTCGGGAAGCGCCTCCTCTCCTTCGCCAATACTGAAAACGTCGAAAAAATCCGCAATCGGCTCGGCGTTATAGCTGCAAGGGCCTCCGCCGATCACGATCGGATCCTCTTCCCCGCGGTCGCGGGCATAGATCGGCACGCCACCAAGCTTTAAGGTCGCCAACACGTTGGTGTAGCAAAGCTCGTATTGCAGAGTGAAGCCAA
>JAZQKM010000160.1:0-2414 GCA_045542155.1 Eubacteriales bacterium | reverse complement strand
TGCGGCGGAACGATACCAAGTGTGAGAGGCCCCTCATAGGAGTTCCACATCCAAGACTCTTTGCCGCGCCAGCCGCACCAAAAGGTGGAAATGCGTACGCCGTATTTTTCGAGGGCATTGAGAATGGTCTGTGCCGTGTCGTCGGTGTAACGTTCCATTTGCCAGCAGGTGAACTGAACCGAGTCAAAGCCCATTTCTTTGGCTTCTTTTATTTTTGCGTCAAGATCGGTCTCCTCACGCAAACGAATGATAACGCCAAGATTCATTGTTTGGTCTCCTTTGGCTATCAAATGTACTTTTCAAGCAGTTCCTTAGCGATTTGAATATCCTTGATTTGTTGCTCACCGCTGATTTCACGCTCAATGGTCACAACGCCGTCATAGCCACAGTTCTTGAGGCCTGCGATGAAGGCAGGGAAGTCAACGTGACCTTCGCCAAGAGGAGTTTCCTTACCAAAGGAGTGACCTGCATCGGGATATACGCCATCCTTTGCGTGAACGTCGCGAACGTATTTGCCGATGAGAAGAAGAGCATCAACGGGATTTGCCTTGCCGTAAAGGATGAGGTTTGCGGGGTCAAGGTTAACACCGAGGTTATCAAGACCGATATCCTCGATAGCACGTGCAAGGGTGAAGGGGGTTTCCTGTCCGGTTTCGAACAGGAAGTACTGACCGTTCTTCTTGCAGTAGGAAGCGATCTCGCGGAGTGCTACAACGGTCTCGCGGTAGAGTTGGGTATTGGGATCTTCGGGAATAAAGCCTGCGTGCGTTGCAATTTGGTTAACACCGAGCTTCTTTGCAAAGTCGGAACCTGCCTTCAGGTCGAGAATTCTTTGAAAACGTGCAAAGGGAGGAACGATACCAAGGGTAAGGGGACCTTCAAATGCGTTCCAAACAGCCTTGCCGCTCCAACCGCACCAAACGGTGGAGATGCTAACGCCGTGCTTTGCGAGAGCAGCGAGAACTTTCTCTGCCCACTCATCGGTGTAGCAATCCATATCCCAGCAGGTGAGCTGAATGGAATCAAAGCCCATATCCTTTACTTCTTTTATCTTTTGGTCGATATCGGTATCTATATGCAGATTGATAAGTAATCCAAGTCTCATAGTAATATCTCCTTTTTATCAGTAGTTAATGGGGAGCATTGCGGCACCGTTGTCGGCGCTTTCGCGCAGCAGTTCAACAAGCTTTACGGTCTTGTATGCGCTCTCGGGGGGATTTTCGAGGTTTTCTTTATCGTTCAGGAGCAGATCAATGAAGAATGCAAACTCCTCGGTAAAGGGACGGCAAACGGGAATGTCGGGAACAAAAGGCTCGCCTTCGTTGGGGTATACCTTAACGGCATAACCTTGCATAACGACCTGTGCCTTCTCAAATCTTGCACGCAGACCTGCAGAGAAGGGGCTCTTGCGGCCTTCGTTCCAAGAACCGTCCGCAACAACGGTCACGTTGGGGTAGAAGAGACGGGTGTTTTCCATTTGCCAACGGGTTTGACCGTTGAAAGCGGTAACGCTTACAGCCTCGGGTTCACCAAGCAGATAGCGCGCCATATCGATGTCGTGAATGTGCATATCGAGGATGCAGCCGCCGCTGCGGGTATCATCTTGGAACCAGTTTTCAAAGCCCCATTCGGGGTGAGCGCTCAAACGGTACATATTCAGGTGCTCAAGCTCGCCAAAGGTCTTTTCGTCAATGCACTTTTTAACGTAGCGGTAAGCATCGCTAAAACGCAGGCATTGACCGATCATCAGCTTTTTGCCGGTCTCTTTGGCAACCGCAAGCATTTCTTCGCATTGTGCCGAGTTGAGAGCCATAGGCTTTTCGCAGAGCACGTGCTTGCCTGCACGGAGCATCTTTTTGGTGTATTCGCAGTGCAGGTAAGTGGGCAGACAGATGTCAGCCATATCAAACTCTTCATTGGCGATCATTTCGTCGAGGTTGGTATAGGTGTGAATGCTGTCGGCAATCTTTACGGGTTCGGCACTTGTATTGATGGTGATCTGCTTTTCAAACTGTGCTTTATCGATATCGCAAATAGCAACCAGCTCAAAGGGAACGTTGCGGGTTGCAAGGTCGGTATATCCTGCATAGTGAGTGCGTGCAATGCCGCCAAAGCCGATCATCGCAATTCTAACTTTTTTCATTTTCGTATGTCCTTTCGTGGAAGAGTGATGTAGAGGAGATTACATTCCGAGAACAGCCGCGCCGATGATGCCGGCGTCGTTGCGCAGGGTAGCAATGCGAATGTCGGGGGCCTTAACAACACCGCGACCGTAGATTTGAGGCAGAACCTTGGGAACTACCAGGTCAAGCAGATACTGACCTTCGTTAGAAACACCGCCACCAATGGAGAGAACCTCGGGTTGTGCGATGTTGATCATGCTGGCAAGTCCGCTTGCAAGATATTCAACGTAT
>JAZQKM010000159.1:0-9057 GCA_045542155.1 Eubacteriales bacterium | reverse complement strand
TTTTTTGGTTGATTATGCTCTGGAAAGATACTCGCCCGTACGGGTGTCGATCTTAAGAACGTCACCAACGTTGATAAAGAGCGGAACCTTGATTTCAGCACCGGTCTCAAGAGTTGCGGGCTTGAGGGTGTTGGTTGCAGTGTTGCCTGCAAAGCCGGGGTCGGTGTCGGTTACTTCGAGCTCTACAAACGTGGGGGGCTCGATGCCGAATACGTTACCCTTGTAGGAGATGATCTTGCACATCATTTCTTCCTTAACGAAGCGGAAGTTGTCGCCAACCATATCGTGAGCAACAAGAGTCTCTTCCCAAGTCTCGGTATCCATGAAGTGGTACAGGTCGCCATCGTCATAGGAATATTGCATATCTCTTCTCTCAATGTATGCGTTTTCAAACTTGTCGGTGGGGTTGTAAGTCTTTTCAATAACCGCACCGGTGATAACGTTCTTGAGCTTGGTGCGAACGAACGCTGCGCCCTTACCGGGTTTTACGTGCTGGAATTCGATAACCTGCAGAACGTTGCCGTTTTCATCTTCAAATGTAATACCGTTTTTAAAATCGCCGGCTACTACCATATTTACCTCCAAAAAACAGAAAGTCAAAATTTGCGCCGAATGCTCGTCCGACACATAGTTGAGTTTATTATACTACATTTTCTTCCACTTTGCAATAGGTTTTGCAGGATTTTTTTATTTTTTTGCGATTTTAAAGCAAAAAAGTATCCAAAAACGCTCCAAAATACAATTCCTATAGACGAATTTGCGATTTTGTGATATAATTTAGGAAAATAGCGAATCGGGCGTGTTTTTTTGCAACTAATGGGGTGAAAACAGCCGACAGCGGCAGAAAGGAGAACCCTCTGTGATCGAATTTGATAAGGATTTTGAAAAGGCGTGCGAAGAATATCTGTCATATTTATACCGTCTTACCGAAAGACATTACAGCGACTGCCCCGATATTGATTCCTTGGTGCAGGACGCACTGACCGTCCTTTTGGTAAAGCGAAACCAAGGCGAAAGCATCGAGCATCCAAAGGGCTTTTTGTCCGCCGTTCTCAAAAACAAATACAATTCCTATCTGCGCCAAAAATACAAGGCCGAGATCGTCGAATACACCGACGGCGTGCTTGACGGTGCCTACAATGATTTTGAGGACGCCCAAGATAATACACGTCTTGGCGAGGAATACGAATCGGTGCGCCGCGAAATCGGGCGACTCATTCAAATTTATCGTGAGGTAACGGTTCGACATTACGTGCACGGGCAAACGGTGGACGAGATCGCAAAAGCACTGAACATTCCGCGCGGCACGGTCTTATCACGGCTTTCCACCGCGCGAGGTCAAATCAAAGAGGGACTTGAAAATATGGAAAAATATTCGCAAATCAGTTATGAACCAAAAACCGCATCAATCGGTATATGGGGCGGCGCAGGACTGAACGGTGAGCCGTTTACGCTTATGCAATCCCCCCTTGAAGCAAACATTCTTTGTCTTGCTTATGAGACGCCTATCTCGATACGCGGCATTGCCGATATGATGGGGATGCCCACGGCATATGTTGAACCCCTTGTAGAGAGACTCATCGTGGGGGAGATGATGGGCAGAACTCCCGGTGGTCTTGTTTATACACGCTGCTTTATGCAACGGTACGAGGATGCCTTTGGCGACATTTCCGCACAAGAAGCGGTTGCTGAAAAGTATGCAAAAGCAGTTTGGGAAATCGTTTGGCATCATATCGAACCGCTGACAAAGCGCGAAGCATTTGCACAGATGTCGGACAAACAAAAGGCAACAATGCTTTTGTTTGTGCTAAACCAAACACTAAACAGTGTCGTCAGCAAAAGCCATCCTCACCCCGAAAATACCCCCTCATCCCCACCCGAGCGCCCCAACGCCGGCAAATGGCTTGCCACTGTGACCGTGTACGAGCACGGACAGAGGCGCGACAACCCTTATGACGGCTCCGGCCCCGTACAGGTCAGTTACAGTCAAAACAATGATGGAAAGAATGATTGCCAACTATTCGACTGTCAATCACTTTTTGGTGACGCGCATTGGGCATATCAAAATTTTCGCTACAAATGCTCCTTGCCAAGCATTCTGCGCTTTTATGCATCCTTTTTGCCCTGCAACGTCAAAACCGACAACAATCTTTTGTATGAACTCATTCCCGAATTTGAAAAGCTTTGCATATTAAAACGAGGCGAGGACGGCAAGATAAAGCTCGACATTCCTGCGCTTCCCTTTGACGAGGTAACCACCTATTGGAATCCTGCCGAAAAGGAAATCAAAAAAGAACTTTTGGCTCTGCTTTCGGGGGAGCTTGCAAAGCTTTGGGAAAACACAAAGCACCGCGTGCCCAAGCACGTGGATGAAGCCGCATATTTCACCCATGCGGGCGCTTTGATGGCATACACCAAGGCACAAATGCTCGCTATTGTAAAGCAAAATTTGTTGCCATACCCCGTTGTGCTTGGAAAAACGCCTCTTATCTACATTGCTTACCAAAAGAAGGATGCATAATGGAATTTTGGTTTGTTTTAATCGGCATTGTTGCTCTTGTTATTCTGTTCCCTTTCATCCGTTGCTTTTTTAAGAGATTGGTTTGTGCAGTAAAAGTAAAAAGGATGTGCCAACGAAAAAATTTCGTGACACACCCCACGCATCCACTTTGGTTTTTGGGAAACAAAAAGGCAAAGAATTGTGACCTTTATATCGAAACACCCACACAGGTGTTTGCCGTCAAGCTCTTCGGCGCGCCAAGACGTCTGTCAATTTTGACAATCAAAGAGAACGGCAATTACTTTTTTAGAAGTTACATCGTTCTCGTCTCCTACGGCGCAGGCTTTCACATACCGTTTGACGGACGAGAGAAGAAAATGCCGAGGTTTGATTTTCGATACAAATATCAAGATATGTGGTACGAAAAAGATACACAAGACATCCTTTTGGCAAATCCCGCACCTATGGAATTTCGCTATCAACCCAACCACGGTGCAGAAAGCATAGTCTGCGTTGGAGATGCTGTCGGAGGTATGGAAATTTTCTCTCTGCAACATCTTTTGAAAGTGTTAGAAAGTATATAAAAGCAAAGCCCAAAAGATTCTCGCAAGATATCTCTTGGGCTTTGTTCTTTTTCACCCCCCAAAGAAAACCACGCCCAGCACTCCCGAGAGGAGAATGAGCAAAATGGGTGACGGGGGTGTCTTTTTCCATTTCTTCCACGCGAGCCACACGGCACAAATCAGTGCGAAAATGGCAAGCATCTTCCACTCGATGATGGGGGTGGTCGACTGCTGTCCAAGGTTTGCAAAAACACCGAATGCCGTGGTAAGTGCGGTTGCCAATATCATGCCGACAATGGCGGGGCGAATACCGCCGAGCACCGCCTTGACGCCCGCGTATTGGAGCAAGTGTGTGAGCAATGTGGCAACAAGCAAAATGATGACAAAGGACGGAAGCACCACACCAAGAGTGGCAAGCATCGCGCCGAGAAATCCGCCCTGCGAAGAACCCACAAAGGTTGCCATATTGACCGCTATCGGTCCCGGGGTCGATTCGGCAACGGCAACAAAGTTGAGGAGCTCTCCCTCTGTCAGCCAACCGCGAGCGAGGCAATCGTCGCGTATCAGGGAAATCATTGCATATCCGCCGCCAAAGGTGAACGCTCCTATTTTGAGGAAGGTAAGGAAGAGTTCAACATAAATCACTTCTCCACCTCCCCGTCAGCGCGCTTTTTCTGCGCCGTCGCGCGCCCAATTCCCCAAACGGCAAGTCCGAGACAAGCGCTAATGAGAATATAGAAGATAGATGAAAAATGCACGCCAAGCAGCCAAAGGGTCACCATACACAAAAAGGTCAGGGAGGCAACGGAGATAGAGAACGCGGTCTTTTTCATTTTTTTCAGCATTTTGAGTCCTGCCGAAAGGATGAGAAAAACAACGCACGCCTGTATCCCGCGGAACGCGGACGATACCCAAGTGATAGAGAGGAATTGATTGAAAAAGAGCGATATGAGATAGATGATGCTAAAGGACGGCATCACCATGCCGAGCGTGGCAGCCACCGCGCCACTCCCCTTGCCTACCTTGTAGCCGATATACGTGGCACAGTTGATGGCAATGGGCCCCGGGGTCGATTCGGCAATGACGATAAGGTCCATAAATTCGTCGTGCGAGAGCCAATTTTTCTTTTCGACAAACTCACGCTCAAGAATTCCAATCATCGCATATCCGCCACCAAAGGTGAATAGTCCAATTTTGAACATCGACAAAAACAGCGACCATAAGGTCTTTAAGGTTCGCATACACCCTCTCCTTTCCGTTTGATAATTCAGTATAGCATAAAAAAGAAACAAAATCAAGTCCTTTAAACCGCAAAAACATTTCTCGTTTGTCTATTTTGACGAAAAAGCAATCTTACAACGCACCTGTTTTTGAACAAAAGAAAGAAAATATGCAAAAAGTGATAAGAATGTAGAAAAAAGACTTGCAATTTGCCGCGTGTTGTGGTATACTATTTAAGCGCAAGAAATATGGCCCATTGGTCAAGCGGTTAAGACGCTAGCCTCTCACGCTGGAAACTCGGGTTCGATTCCCGGATGGGTCACCAAAACAAAGGACACTCAAATGAGTGTCCTTTTTCGTTTTGGTGAGCCATCCGCTCATCTCCCGCCCAAAATGCACTGCATTTTTGATTCGGGTTCGCATTCGCCGCCAAAGCCGTCTGGGAGCTCGCTCACAAGCGGCTGGGCGCGCGAATATTCGCCACAGGCGAAATTCCCATAATGCAAAATTTTTGAAGCACATCGAATGAGGTGCTTCAGCTTGCTGACAAAGTGTCCTGCAAACAATTCTTTCATCAAAACAGCCAAAGAGCACTCATTTTGAGCCTCCCCTGTGCAAGGGGAGGTGGCATTTTCGCAAGAAAATGACGGAGGGGTTGTGGCTTTTTGCGTTTTGCCTTATATTTTAAGTAAAAAATTAGAACCAACCCCTCAGTCTTGCATTCGCTCGACAGCTCCCCTTACACAGGGGAGCCTTTCTTTTGTGCAAATTGCTGATTGAAACTTTTTACAAAAGTTTGTTAGTAGCCTGAAGCACGTCCAAACGACGTGCTTCTTCTCCTTTATTCTCCGGTGACTTATCCCCTCGCCTTCCGCCCGAAACGCGCCGGCTTGATTGGGATGCGAAAGGATGATGCGGACGAACCTTGACATTTGTTTTTGAATGTGATATAATTGTGTTAACCTGTTAAAGGCAACAAAAAAGAAAGGAAAATGTGCAATGAAAAAATTTCAAGGTATTATCTCGATTCTGTTAGCGGTTTTGATGGTTATGTCCGTGGTTTCGTGCGGAATCCTCAAAGGACCTACCGAAACAACAGAAAAGCCCGAAGGCTCCACCGATCCCGGAACTACTGAAAATCCCGGACCTACTGTAAATCCCGAGACAACAAAAACTTACAACGTAATTTTTGCGCTTGCAACCATTCCTCCTGTTCTTTCTGCACTTGAGGCTATCCAAAACGGATACCCCACCTACGTAATTATTGAACGCGGCAAGACGTACAGCGGAATTGACAGTCTCGAAAACTTTGTAAACGTTGGCTTTGACCCCAATAACAACCTCAGCCAGGGCTTCACCAACCAGGAATTTGAGGATATGGTGGCTCAAGTCAAGGCTCTCCGCGAAGCGGAAGAGGATATATTCATCAACTTCTACGTTCAGGACGGCACCGCTCTCTTTGGCGCGGCAATCGCGGCAAACGCGGGGCTTACGACCGACCAGTTCCACGTATATATGTGCGAGGACGGAACCGGCGCGTATGCGGCTCTCTATAATACATACCTTAAGAACTTTACCGTATCGGCTTCCAATGACGGAATATACGATAACTATGCCGCAAAGGTAGCTGCGGCAAAGGCAGAGTTTGAAACCATTATGTCCAAGACCGACAACGCCCGCGCCGATGCGGCTCTCAACTACAATATCGGTAAGGCGTTTGCTCTCGCGGCTCTTGATAACTTCACGTTCTACCTTCAGGACGAGGCACAAATCGTTAATCTCCTCAAAAACGCAAGCGAAATCAAGTCCAAGCTCCTCACCTCTTTCGGTGTAGAGGGTTACGAGGGCGAGGCTGAGCTTACTCTGAACCTCAAATACGGTAAGATTTCTGCCGCAGTTGCGGCTCTTACCGAAAAGCAGCGCACCGATTACCTGACTCTTATGTACGGTCAGTTCTACGCCGACACCTATGCGGCTTTGACACGTACAACAAGAGCCGACAAGGCAGCTCCTGCAAAGAAGCTCGTTTACATCGGCGCACGTCATTCGGGTTATCCCGCACTCGTTTCCAATGCGAGCTACGGAATCGGCGGCCTTTTTGCAGGTTCAACAGTTCCCGCTACGTACGCAGAGCTTGATGCAAAGTATAAAACAGATCTTATCTTTGGTACAGAGGCCGACTACCAGCTCTTCCTCGACCAGCTCAACAATGCCGAAAACTACACCGCCGACATTCCCGCAGATGTAAAGGCTGCAGTTGGCGTTGCTTGCTTTAACTACTACGTTGACTATATTTTCAATCTTAAGCTCACCTATGCCCTCTACGGCGAAGAGTACGATATCATTATGAAGGGACATCCCCGTGAGGTTATCGGTAGCTGGTCTGAGTGGGGTAACCGTTATAAGGTCACCTACGGTGATGACAAAGACCAAACTTACGTATACGATAAGCTCTACGACAACGCTCTTCTCGCATTCCACAACAGCGACTCCGTAGGTAAGTACATCGGTATGGTTCCTTACGGGACGGCTGCCGAGAACCTTGCATACCTCGGCGCCGACATTGTTATCGCAGGTCTTCCCTCTTCTACCTACAACGGATTTGACACCTCTGTTGGTGTGCTCTTTATTGCAGCGCTTACCAATGAGGACATCGTTGGAACCGGCAAGGATACAGCCGCTTCTCAGGTTAAGGAAAGATACGAGGCAGGTACCCTTGTTTACACCGATGCAAACGGTGATACCAAGACGACCGTGTTCTACAACACAGGTAACCTCTACAAGACTCTCGCAGAGGTTTACACAGAGCTTGGAGATACTGCCAGCGCAGCTACATATCAGGCTAAATTTGATGCTTGGATGACAGCGAATTATCCCAATGCCGATACCATCGACGAGCAGGGATTCCCTGTTGCGGGCAAACAGTAAATGATAATCATTTTGGACTGCAAATCCCCAAAAGGATTTGCAGTCCTTTTGTTACAGGTGAATTATACTATCAAGTGCAACACTTTGAGAAAAAAGAACACTCATATTGAAACCTGTGTTATAATGAAGTTACCACACACCAAAATAACAGGAGGAATCAATATGAGCTATAAACATTTTACCATAGAAGAACGCTGTTGTCTACGGGAATATTACAAAAAAGGGTTAAGTTATCGAAAAATTGCAGAATTATTAGGTAGAAATGTTAGTTCTGTGTCCAGAGAACTGCGTCGAAACTGCACTCACATGTATGATGTACCTTCTTATTATCCTTATACCGCGCAAAAGAAAAGCAATTTTCGCCGTTCTTATTGTCATAGAGGGATGTTTTGGTCTCAAGATTTAATTGCCTACATCGAAGAAAAACTACTCGCAACATGGTCTCCCGAACAGATTGCCAATGCTCCATCCCCATTTGAGAAGATGCCGTCAGCAAGAACGATATACCATTGGATATATGAGAAATATCTTCTGAATGGCAATTTGAAGGTGTTACGTCGTAAAGGTAAGTCTTATTTGGGAAAAGAAACAAGGGGTAAGTATAACCTCGGAAAATCCATTCGCAAGCGCGAAAAAGAGGTCTATAAACGCAAAGAAGCCGGACATTGGGAAGCAGATACCGTAGTAAGTGGTCAAGGAAAGAGCAAGGCTTGCTTTGCTACTCTTGTTGAACGCAAAACACGATTCTATATGGCTTTGAAGATGCCTGATAGAAAGGCTGATACAATGGCTGCCGCTGTCATCAAGATGCTTTCGCAATTCCCGAGTGAGCTTGTAAAAACCATTACTTGTGATCGCGGCTCGGAGTTTGCCAATTGGCAAACTATTGAAAAAGAATTAAACTGTCAGGTTTATTTTGCTGATCCTTACTGTGCTTGGCAAAAAGGATCCAATGAAAATTGCAATGGTCTTTTACGAGAATTTTATCCAAAAGGGAGAAATCTGTCTCGTGTTAGTCCCAAAACACTCTTGCGGAACCTTGCGTTAATTAACGCAAGGCCCCGCAAGGTTTTAGGCTACGTTTCCGCACAGGATTCTTGGAATCTTGAGTTGAAAACTTTTTCTTAATTTTGTTGCACTTCTATTGACAATTCACCTTTCGACGTTTTATTGCGTCAATTCCGCCGCGATTCTCAAAAGCTCTACGGTTTCTTCAATCAAGGGCTTTACGCGTGCTTCAACGCCGTTTACGGCAGGGCCGTAGGGGTTGGAATTTGCAGTTGCAATGTTATCCAGCATATCCTCCAGTCCGCCCCAGTTGTACATCAATGCGATGTCATAAACCATGGAACGTCTGATCATATCGATAACTCCGCGAGAGCCGTTGTCAGGTGCGGCGTTGAGGTAGATGGTTCTATCGTAGTATGCGTACATAGTGGACTCCGGCAAGCTGGAGTAAGCTGCCATGATCTGCATCATGCGGAACGCGTTTTCCTCGTTTTCGGTAAGGCTGGGAATTGCCCAAAGGTGAGCCCAGTTGTTAAAGTAAACAACGCTCTTATAGTCCATTCCTGCTTCGTAAAGCGGGATAGGAAGAATGCCGTACTCGAAGGTTGCCTTGGGGTAGATCTCGGTTCTTACGTTAAAGAGCGAGCAGTCTGCAAACAGAACGTCACCCGTGAGGAAGTTCTTGTTGAGAATGTTGGACGACTCATGTGGAATCCAGGTGTTGACACCAACCATACGGTTAAACTTATCAAAAATGTAATCATACAGAGTTTGGCAGGTAGTATTTTGAATAACGAATTCGGGGAATCCCTCTTCATTCATAGTAGTAATACGACC
>JAZQKM010000158.1:0-4490 GCA_045542155.1 Eubacteriales bacterium | reverse complement strand
TCGATATGGCTGTTCCCATCGCCCGTGAAAAAAGAGGATGTGCCGAGAGACCCATCTGCATGCAGAAAGGCACTCGCCAGGATCCTCAAACGAGCCGAATGCGAGCACGTGCCGTTCCACGCCATGCGCCATACCTTCGCATCTAATGCCTTCCACTACGGCATGGATGTCAAGACCTTAGCGAGCACCATAGGCCACGAAAGCGTGGAAACAACTTTGAACGTATATGCCCACAGCTCCGAACAGATGAAGCGCGATGCAGCCAAGAAGATCGACGAAGCTATCGGCACAGTCCTCGGCGCGGATGTGACCGCTTCTGTCGCCTCCTGCGGCGACGAAAACGATGAAGGACAAGAACCCACGAACGATGCGGACAAGCCTAAAACGGTGGAATTTAAGCCCTACCAGCCCAAATACCGCAAGCGCGGAACGGGTTCTGTTCACCAGGTCAGCAAGAACGTGTGGGAAGGGAGATATACTCCAACGGTCAACGGTAAGCGCATTGCACGCAATATCTACGCCGATAGCGAGGAAGAGTGCGAGATTAAGCTTGAAGAGTTGATTAAGAAAATGAAAGCGGAGTTTGGGATCAAGTAAGGTCAAGAATTGATACGCAGTAATCAAAGAAAGAGCGGCAGAGAAATCTGTCGCCGTGTTCATACAGTATAGTTGAAAAAGAACTAAAAATATGGTATAATAAATACGAAGAAATTGTTAAAACCATGGTGGGGTGTTAAACGAAAGGAGGCAACAATGAAAACAATAAAAATACTGTACAACGAAGTAGAATATGAGGTTGAGGCGAGATTTTCTGCTGGAGATTCTGTCTATTTAGTTGACTATCTAAACGGAGAAGATAATGACTATCGCTTAGCGATTGCCTCGATTTTGAAAAAACACATTATCGAACCTTCAGCAGAAGCTATTGATTCCTTTATTTTGCGCGAGCATCAAGATGACTTGATTAATTATATCAACGGGATACTTGAAGAAAATGCAGAGTTAAAAAGCTTGTATGAAAAACATGTCGAACAAACAGATGAGTGCTATAGGTTCGCTTTAGCTGTTAAAGATATGTGGAGTAGAATGACGAGAGGTTTATCTAAAATCACCTCGCAGATAAGTATTCCAAAAATAAATATGCCTTCAGTTAAAGCATTAGATGGCCTAACAACTGCATTGTCGTCTGCGAATCAGTATGCATTGAAGGCAAGTCTAAATTTGTCTCCAGCGTTACAACAACTTGCAAGCACGATGGCAACACTGAAAATAGCGACCGAGCCATTATTTAAGACTGCTAATCTTTTGGCCAATATTATTGGCAATTTCAATGCCCAAATAAAGCCTATATTCTCAAGCATCACTATTCCTCAAGTAAGCGAGGAAAGAAAAGAAGAATTACGAGTTTCTTATGAGGCTTGGGGAAAATTTGGTTGGACGATTCCTCCTATGGCAGAAATAACGGTGTTTAATGAAGTGCCTACAACGCTTCAAGAAGCAAATGAGTATATGGCACCTTACTGCTCTAAGGCTACGATGGCCGAATTCTTTGAAATCCTTTATGATATGCCGAATTTGAGCAAAAAAGAGAAAAAAGACTTGCGAGAAGCGGAGTTCAATTTCGAGCATAGAAATTACAAATCATGTGCTATGCTGGTTTTCTCGTTGCTTGATGCCAAACTCATTCGTATGCAGAGAAAAGAAGATATCAATCAGCGCACCAAGAGAAGGGATTCAGGAGCACAAGCTGCGAAACATATTAAAGAGAGGATTGAAAGCGAGCATGATATCAATAAAAAGTTTTTTCTGCTTCTTTCGTATACCAATCTATTTGCATGTATAGAGGAATTCTTCGCACAAGGGAATGACTTCAAAAAACAACCAGAGCTGGCAAACAGAAATTTTATCGATCATGGTATGCTACATAAAAATGTCAGAAGAAGAGACTGTGTGCAAATTTTTCTTCTGTACTATAATTTTATGGAGTTCTTTGATATCTTGGAGAAAAAATGAGAATGAAAATAGCATCTTTCCATGAACCCGAAGGTGCAAGTTTTACACTGCTGTAATCAAAGAAAAAGGTAACCCAAAACCTGAAACGGAGGTTCTCAAAGCAGAGAACCGCCGTCATTTTGCATAAAATAAAAATTGAAAAGTACCGAAAACCCTTATGGAATATAGCTTTTTCGTGACAAATGTGGTCAAACATGTGGTCGCACCTGGTTTTGAGCCGATTTTGAGCAAAAAAATAGCGGACGTTTTCGAGGCGGTGCAGACACCAAAAAGCCCGAAAAAGCCCGTAAAATAAAGAAAATTCGGAGGTTCGTTATGAACCTCCGAACTGGTCTGAGTGACAAGACTTGAACTTGCGGCCTCTACCACCCCAAGGTAGCGCGCTACCAGCTGCGCCACACCCAGATCTTGCGCTCGGCGTTTATTCCGCAGACTATTGCCCGCGGCTTCGCGCCTTGCGACTTAAATATTATATCACATTAATTCTCGATTGTCAATAGTATTTTTGATTTTTTTCATCTTTTTCGACGATTTTGCGTATTTTTGGCATTTTGCTTGATTTTGCTCACTTTTTTCTCGAATTACTGCTCATTTTGCTACCGATGATCGCGCAGCTATTGTGATGAAAACCCAAAAACTGCCACGGGCATCACATCTGTTATTACTTCGGCATGGGCTTGGGAGTGCTTGTCGGATGTAGTGGGAGACGTTTGCTCGATTGCCTCAACATCGGTTGGCTGATCGGTTACGGGTAGAGTGACAAGAATAATCCGAGTTCGGATTATTCTTGTCGCTCTACAGAGATGCTCAGAAGGATCACCTCATCCCAATGCTTGGTATCTGGATTTGCCTCGCAGTGAATCATCAGTGTCTTCTTACCTTTGATGACAGTGGCGTTTGATACACTCAGCTTTTCGGGCATCAGCGTTCCATTTAGCAGTATCAATTCGAAATCCCTTGCGATGCCTATTTTTTTGAGGCTTTCGCTGATAGATATCAACTTTCTGCCGAGGATTTCAACACGGCGCAATCGGAATAGAATTGCGGGGCGGGGAATAGGATGAAGTATATCTTTTCTTGGAGGCAATATGAAACTATCAATCGGAATATGGCAATGGATCGGCTTTGGAGTGACGTCGGCTTTAGGAACCTTTTTGCATTTTTTATTCGATCTCAGCGGATGCGCGGCGTGGGCGGCGGTCATATCGGGCGTGAACGAATCGACCTGGGAGCATATGAAGCTCTTGTTCTTCCCTATGTTCGCTTTCGCAATTATTGAAAGCTTTTTCTTCCGCGGGCGTGAGGATTTTTGGTGCGTGAAGCTGAAGGGGATACTGCTCGGTCTTGCGCTGATCCCCGTGCTTTTCTACACCTACAACGGTGTGATCGGCGAGTCGCCCGACTACGTAAACATTGCGATCTTCTTCATAACCGCGGCGATCGTGTATATCAGCGAGTCGCGCCTTTTCAAAAAGGGAACGACAAAATGCCCGTTCCCGAAGTTAGCCGTCGGATTGCTTTGTCTGATCGCAATTCTATTCGGTATATTTACGTTTGTGACGCCCGAGATCGGTATTTTCAGAGATCCGCTGACGGGGACTTACGGAATATAGAAAAGTACTTGCGCAAAGTGATTATTTGTGATATAATGTACTTACAAGCCTCGGCTTGAATATTTTTACGGAGTGTGCTGTTTGAGAAACACCAACCTTTTGGAGATTGTACTGTAAACGAGAGGTTTGCAAATACATTCTCGGCATTCCTCTCGTGACCGATCGTCAACGATTATGAAAGGATCAAAAAATGAAAAATTTGACGATACGAACCGAAACCGAAAAGGATTACAGAGCAGTAGAAGAACTCACCCGTGAGGCGTTCTGGAACGTCTATAAGCCGGGCGCGGATGAGCATTACTTTGTCCACACGATGCGCAACCATCCCGATTTTATCCCCGAGCTCGCATTTGTGCTTGAGCTTGACGGCAAGATCATCGGAAATATAATGTACACCAAGGCGTGGCTCGAGGATGATAAGGGCGGGCGCAAGGAGATACTCTCCTTCGGACCGCTTTGTGTTGCCCCCGAGTATCAAAGGCAGAAGCTCGGCAAGATACTGATCGAGCATTCCTTTGAGGCGGCACGAAAGATGGGATACGACGTGAACATCAACTTCGGCAATCCCGGCAACTACGTCAGCCGCGGATTTGTAAGCTGCAAGAAGAAGAACGTCAGCTTCGTGGTCGACGGAAATTATCCGACCGCGCTTCTCGTTTGCGAGCTTGTGCCGGGTGTGCTTGACGGCAAAAGGTGGATGTACATTCCATCAACCGCCGCCGATTGCTGTGAGGACACCGCCGCAGTTGAGGAATTCGACTCAACTTTTCCGCCAAAGGAAAAGAAATGGATGCCAAGCCAGGAGGAATTCTATATCTATAGCCATTCTTCGGTCGTAAGATAACAAAACGCCGCCCCGAAATC
>JAZQKM010000157.1:0-4293 GCA_045542155.1 Eubacteriales bacterium | reverse complement strand
ATAGCAGTATCGCACCTTATCAAGAATGTCTTCACCCTTGATCTCTACGAGCTGAGGGCTCTCGGAAAACGTGATAAAGTGGTTTTTAAATGCGCCATTATTTCTTTCAGCGAAGTAAATGCCGAGAGAAAGCGCAACGGTTGCAGGGATGGGATCAGCACCGCCGTACATTGAACCTGAGCCGTCAATGACAGCAAGGGCATTTTCGGTGTCACCAAAGTCCTCTTGGGAAATCCAGGTTGTGTTAATAGCCTTTCTCTCCTCATCACTTACGTTCCTACGGAAGAAGGGGGTAATAATTTCGTAGGGCATAAGCGTGCTTGTATGAAGCTTTGCCTCTCCCACCGACACCTTGGAAAGGAACTCGCCATACCGTTCTCCATCGTTTCGTATAAATGCCTTGCGGTATTTATACAAAGCCTTGGAAGGCTGCTTAGCGTAATCGAAGGAATAATCCTTCTCGCGAAGGTTATTCTCGATGATGCGGATAAGTGCGCGGAGAGCAACAAGTGCCTTGCGGTAGCCGGCATCATTCATGCCAAAGTGTCGTGCAATCTTCTTTGCACACAGCACAGTTTCCGAATCGGATGCATTGACGGAAGGCAGCCACTTTGCAAGCAACGACACCTCACCACCGTTTCTCAAAGCTTCATTATCGGCCTCGAACTGAGCCTTGAGAACGTCGAGCATTTCACGCTCACAAGCAGTGCCCATAAGGCAAATTATGTCATCGTAGCGTCCGTATTCGGCTACGTGCGCAATATTTTTGCGAACTGTAGCGGGCTCGTTGTTTGCCAGCCAATTAAGTATTACCTTGAAAACACGACGTTCTCCGAGACCGCCTCGTATATCTCTTGCGAAAAACAGGAGCTTCATGGCAATATCCCTGTTTTCTGTATATGCGCGAGCGAAACGGCTTATGATCTCACTTTCACTTTCGCGGCGTAACGCTCCGATTGTCGCAAACAGATCGAGGCAGTCGGAATATGTTGTTATGTAGGTTGTCGCTCCGTTTTCGGTCGCGGTCCTGTTTGCTTCTTCCTTAAGGTATTGTAGCATGAAACTCACTCCTTTTCGTGATAAATTTTCTGTACAAGGCGCATTTTTTCAGTCCGTGTTGGATTTCTCCGCCCGGTCCGGTCACAGTAATTTGCTGCCTGCGCCTTTCAAACGTGTTGACTCTCCTCTATACAAGACACCACCTCTATGTATCTTCAATAATAGAATTATTTGCTGCTTGTGTCTTAAGGAGAGAGTTGAGTAATGGCAGTATTTCAAAGAACACCTTTGAGCAATGAGCTTCTGAAAGTTTTCATTGTTGCCATTCTCACAAACAAGATGCCGTTTTTATACCATACGGGGCCTTTCACCCCATCCGTATCTGCTAACAAGAGCAGGCCCTCCTATGGAGGAAATGATAGATCATAATTTGCTGTTGGCATCTTTCACGAGACTCGGTTGTTTCTGTCGCAGAGTTGCAATCTGATCAGTAAGCATTGCTGTGCGAGTCTCTATATCAAGGCACATTTTTTTCGGACTGTTGCCCAACTGTCAAAGAAAATTTAATTCTTCGTCTTTAATTGTATTTTGCCGTCTGTGCCTTTCGTGACTTCATTTTACCACCTTTTTCCGCCTTTTTCACGGAAAAAAAGCTGCGAAAATAACAAAAAAGCCCTCGAATGAGAGCTTTTTCGCTATTTTAATCCACAGTTTAACTGTTTTTTCAGCTTTTCGATGACCAATCGCTTGAAAGATTCCGGCTCAATGACCTCTACCATAGGCCCGAATGAAAGGATTCTGATCACCATTTCGGGTTCGTCATCGTGAGCATATTTGATTTTTACGAGGTAATGCTTTTTGTCAAGCTTTTCGGCTTGCTTTTCAAAGTGAGCAAAATGGAGCATGAACCTCTCAAGCGCATTTCTCTCGTCACGAACCTTGACGCAGACAGTGTCCTGTTTTTTATCCCATTCGTAATTATCGAGAGGCTTCGGGCCATCATAATGAACACAGTTTTTTATTTTTGAAAGGTTCACAGCTGATACCGAATGCCAGCCCGATGTGATAAGTCTGAATTTATCATCCTTTTCGGAGTACTCAAGGCGCACGGGATAGCAACGGATGAACATCGTCCTTCCCTTGCGGTTGACCATTTCAAATTTGATTTGAGTACCGTTTCGCATCGCCTCAAGAATAACTCTGAACTGACGGATGTATTCCTCATCCTCAAATGGGTCACCGTCGCTGTATTTATCATACACATGATAATCGTTTGACGTAAAAAGCGGCTCAACGTCATCAAGTCCCGGTATCTCCACTCCAAACAGCTTCATTCGCGGGTCAAGCGTTATTGACTTGAGCCACTTCTTTTGAAGCGTGGTTAGCGGCATCGTAGGCTTATTCTCAAGAGGTGTTGTCATATCGGGATGCACAAGCTGCCATTTCCCGTTTTTGAATGAAGGCATAATTGTCAGCACACTCTCCCCAAAAGCTCGCTCCGAAATTACTTTTTGAAGCTCTTTTTCTGAGTGCTCACCGTCGATGATCGCAGAAACTACAGAAGCGATTGCGTTATAATACGCAGAGTAAAGCTCACTGAATATCATTCGAGTTCCTCCTCTCCGATGCCGTACATCTTGTACATTGCCTCAAGGTCCGCTTTGAACCGGTTCTCAAGAGTTCTGTTCGAGAAATGCATTTCAGTAATTCGGCAAATGAAGGTTCTGATCCAAGGTATCATCTCGCTGGCATCATAAACGTCAGCCGAAAAACGGTATGTATGCTCGTCGAGTTTTTCGACTGTGCCTATGCGTTTTTCCCTCTCGAGACGGCGAACGATATGCGCCTCATCTTTCCCAACCGTCACTGTGAAATAGGCGTGCTCAATTTTCTCTACTCCAAAGCGATTACGTTTAGTACTAACGCCCCACATTTTGCTCTGCATTTGATCCACTCTTGCACGAAGCTCATCAAAGCGAGGCGTCACTTCCTCAAGCTTTACGTTCGAAAGATAATCTATGCGATAGGACTGGAACGAGTTATAGTCGGGCAGGTATGCGAGCAGATGCTGTCTGCCGTTTTGCACGCTGATAAAGATGCGAAGAGGTATGATGCGGTTTCTCCTCGGCAAGTCCTTGCTACGGCTGAGATTGGAGATCGTCACGATCCTCTTCTCGCGCATAGCGATGAACAACGATGCCACCACACCGCTATCAATGGCGCTTGTTATGTAGTGGTGCTTGAACGTAAAGGAATCTGTGTCTTCGTGTGTCTTATCGAGTATAAAAGAGCCGATCACGCCGCACGGTGCCGCCTCGGAAAAATAATGTAAAACATCGGTAAGATCCGAGATGTCAATCGACTCGGCACGGTGATAGTACGCCTTTCGACCTACCTTTTCTACTTCAACCACACCCGCCTCGCAGTATTCCTTGAGTTTTTTGCGAACGGTGGATTCATCAAACATCATGGGGCTTTCAAAGCCTGAAAGATACTTTGTATCAATCTCCTGCATCAGCTCCGGGATTGTTTTTTTCACGCCCGGATCGTGCAGGATATCAAAGATAATGAAATGCAGTGTAACGTCTCCGTCTGTAAAGCTTTTAGCTTTCCAGGCTTTGTAAAAAGGATTGTGTCGAATGGTTCGGCTGTCGATCGATATGAATACATTCTTGCCGTCAGGAGTTCTCACAAAGCTCATGTGGTCGCCAAGCCAACTCTCTATTCTTCGACGCTCGTCATCATAGGAACGGGCACTTTTCCCCCTGTAATCGTCACGACTCTTGAAACCGTAGACATAGAACTCACGCATATATGCTCTGATTCTCTCGAAGTTTTTAATAAGCTCACTGTATGATGACATAGGCCCCTCCTTTCATTGATCATTTTTGATTATAGCATAAAACTTAACTTACTTCAACAAAAGATTCTCTTTTTATGCCACAAAAAGCAAAGCACACGATAAACTTTCGACAGCAAATTACGAGGAGATTTTTATTCCGACACCATTCCCGACGCCAATTGAGTAATTTTTGAGATAATATTGTCATAAAACCACGCCGCAAAACAACGATATATTAACATTTCTATATCGTTTTGTTTCGAAAAATCACCCTTTTTCTTGTGCTCGAACCCTCATAACCGTTCGCTCATGTGGTGGGGATCCCTTCCCCAGGGCTGATAAAGCCCACGAATCTCAGTGATTCTAAGGCTTTTTTGTGCTTTTTGGCAGTTGGATGCTGTGGGAATTAGTGGGATTAAGTCGGTTCTTTTTTCTCGAGGTTTGCTTCACTA
>JAZQKM010000156.1:0-2754 GCA_045542155.1 Eubacteriales bacterium | reverse complement strand
GGCGTGGACGAGGAATATCTCGAGCAATACGGCAAATACAAGGCAAAGGTTGACTACGCTCTGCTCAAGAACAGCAAGCGCAAAAACGGCAAGTTGGTGCTGGTAACGGCAATTACCCCCACTCCCGCAGGAGAGGGAAAGACCACCACCACCATCGGTCTTGCCGACGGTATGCGCCGCATCGGCAAAAATTGCGTGGTCGCTTTGCGCGAGCCCTCGCTCGGTCCCGTGTTCGGCATCAAGGGCGGCGCAGCAGGCGGCGGATACGCGCAGGTCGTTCCCATGGAGGATATCAACCTGCACTTTACAGGTGATTTCCATGCCATCGGCGCGGCAAACAATCTCCTCGCGGCAATGCTTGATAATCACATTTATCAAGGCAACCGACTTAATATCGACCCTCGCCGTATCACTTGGAAGCGTTGCGTCGATATGAACGACCGTCAGCTCCGCTTCGTTACCGACGGTCTTGGCGGACGTGTCAACGGTGTACCGCGTGAGGATGGTTACGACATCACCGTAGCATCCGAAATTATGGCAGTTTTCTGCCTTGCAAACTCGATTGCCGACCTCAAAGTTCGCCTCTCTCGCATCGTTGTTGCATACACGTATGACGAAAAGCCCGTTACTGCGGGTGATTTGGGTGCGGTTGGCGCTATGGCGGCACTCCTCAAGGATGCGCTTAAGCCCAACCTCGTGCAAACGCTTGAGGGTACTCCCGCATTTGTTCACGGCGGTCCTTTTGCCAATATCGCACACGGATGCAACTCGGTTATCGCTACCAAAATGGCAATGAAGCTTGGCGACTATGCCATCACCGAGGCGGGCTTTGGTGCAGACCTCGGTGCTGAGAAGTTCCTCGATATCAAGTGCCGTATGGCAGACCTGAACCCCGATGCAGTCGTTGTCGTTGCAACTGTTCGCGCGCTCAAGATGCACGGCGGTGTGCCGAAAACCGAACTGAACGGCGAAAACCTTGAAGCACTCGGTGCAGGCATTCCCAACCTGCTCCGCCACGTTTCCAACATCAAGGACGTTTACGGACTGCCTTGCGTAGTGGCTGTCAACCGTTTCCCGACCGACACCGATGCCGAAATTGCACTCGTTATTGAAAAGTGCAAGGCTCTTGGTGTGAACGTTGTCCTCTCCACCGTGTGGGCAGAGGGCGGCAAGGGCGGTATGGCACTTGCCGAAGAGGTTGTGCGCCTGTGCGAACAACCCCACGATTTCCGTTTCTCTTACTCCCTTGAGGGTAGCATCGAGGATAAAATCGAGGCTATCGTCAAGAACATTTATCGCGGCAACGGTGTTGTCATCGCTCCCGCGGCAAAGAAGGAAATCGACAAGCTGACATCTCTCGGCTTTGATAAATTGCCCGTATGTATGGCAAAAACGCAGTACAGCTTCTCGGATGATATGACCAAGCTTGGCGCACCCGAAACCTTTACAGTAACCGTTCGCAACGTTAAGGTTTCTGCAGGAGCCGGCTTTATCGTAGCCCTGACGGGCGACATTATGACCATGCCCGGTCTTCCCAAATCTCCCGCCGCCGAGCGCATCGACGTCGACGACGACGGTAAAATTTCGGGTTTGTTTTAAGATTGTTTTTATAAGAATTGCGGGGGAACCTTTTTCGCGAAAAAAGTTCCCCCGCACCCCTTCAAAAAAGCACTCACTCAAAATTAAATAACAGGGCGATGCTATCAGCATCCGCCTTTTTGTTTTCTTTCCAATGTATCCACATCAAAAACCGAGTTAGGATTGCAATTTATAAACACGTTAATACAATCAACACAAACGTCAACATCTTTATGTGTGCCATTGTATATGATTCGACAATATTTTATATCTTTTCGTTTCCGCTTGCACACAAAGCATTCACCTGCAGGTGCTTTCTTTACAATAATGAGTCTATCGCAAGTATATTCTTCTGTGGCCTTTGAAATTTCTTGCAAATATGCTTCCACGGAGACATCTTTATTCGGCTTTTCGGGCGGCCAATTTGAAAATCGTAGCGGTGAATTGGCAGGTGCTTGCTTTTCTGGGAGATTACGTTCTAACAACCAAACAATTTTATTAAGGTCATAGCGTATCTTCCAATCGGGCAAGGAGATTATGTAAAGATACGCGGGCAACCCAAGCAAAAAGCACATTATAAAATAATAAAACCGTTTACCGCTTGCATTGCCTCTTTTGATAGCAAATTGAAGCATTATACAAGCCGCAAAAAATCTCCAAATCAAAAAAAAGGAAAAAGCAACAATCAAAATCAACCATTGTGTGCGTGTCATAATTTTGTCTCCTTAAAACAAAAAGTGCGCAGCCGAAGCCGCGCACCGAAAAACGCAAACTCCGATTGCTGCTACACAAACGAAAGTTAGAATAGGGTATTTCTACCATAACCACTTTGTGGAATTTGCGCTTTTACCAAATTCTAAAGTGATTATGGCGAAAAAAAGGCATTATTATCCCTAAGAAATATTGCCAATTCTAACTATGTCGTTTATGTAGCATAACTATTTTACCATGGAAAAGGGACTTTGTAAAGGGCTTTTTAGAAAAAACTTTGGTTTCTTTGCATTGAAAAAAACAAAACAAAAAATCAGCCTGTCATCCTGAGCGGAGTCGAAATTTCTTCGAGCGAGGAGTGAGGAGAAATCGAGGAGCGTAAGCGACGAAGGGATCTCGTAACGATTCTCGGTGGCTTGTTATAGGGATGTAACATCGATTCAAAAGTCACCCAAATTCGTTCGG
>JAZQKM010000155.1:0-6281 GCA_045542155.1 Eubacteriales bacterium | reverse complement strand
GCCTCGATAAAGCCGTAGTCGGAAATACGAGCGTAGGTAGAGAGATAAGAAATCAAACCGATGTTCGGGCCTTCGGGAGACTCGATGGGGCAGATACGGCCATACTGGGTGTAGTGAACGTCACGCACGTCAAAGGATGCGCGGTCACGGGAAAGACCGCCGGGACCGAGTGCCGACAGACGGCGCTTGTGGCTCAGCTCTGCCAGAGGGTTGTTTTGGTCCATGAACTGAGACAGCTGGCTGGAGCCAAAGAACTCGCGGATAGCGGTGGTAACGGGACGGATGTTGATGAGAGCTTGTACGGTCAGCTTCTCGTTGTCCTGCGTTGCCATTCTTTCCTTTATAATTTTATCCATGCGCGCAAAGCCGATGCGGAGCTGATTTTGCAGCTGCTCACCGACAGAGCGGATGCGGCGGTTGCCAAGGTGGTCGATGTCGTCAATGTTGCCAATGTCGTGGGTCAGGTTCAACAAATAGCCGATAGATGCCAAAACATCGTCAACGGTGAGGCACTTGGGACAAAGGTCTGCCAAGCTGTTCTTGACCTCGGCCTTGATGGCGTCGATATCACCCTCGCAGGCTTCCATAATGCTTTGGAGCGCGGGAATGTAAACCTTTTCGCGTACGCCGCAATCCTTGAGGTCCTCACCCAATACGTACAGGGGGTCAACGGTGTTGTTACCGATAACCTTAACAACGTCACCGTTGTCAAGCGTCAAAACGACAACGTTAACGCCTGCGCGCTCAATGTTGAGTGCCAATTCGGGGGTGATGACAGAGCCTGCCTCAAGAACGACCTCTCCCGTGAAGGGGCTGACAACGTCCTCGGCCAAGCGATGATTTGCAATGCGGTGGCGAATTGCCATCTTTTCATCAAATTTATAACGACCTACATACGCGATGTCATAGCGTCTGGGGTCAAAGAAGTAGTTGTTGAGCAGGGTGCGGGCAGCCTCCTCTGTGGGGGGCTCGCCGGGACGGAGCTTTTTATAAATTTCCTTGAGTGCCTCAACCTCGGCAGTAGAATGGCTTTGCAGAGCCAGCTCCTCGCTTTCATCCTTTTCAAAGGTGGTCATGAGGTGCTTTTCGTCGCCAAAGAGGGCGTAGATGTCCTCGCGGTTAGAGAAGCCAAGAGCGCGAATGAACATCGTCAAGGGAAGCTTGCGGTTTTTATCGATACGGACGTATGCTACGCCGGCTGCATCGATTTCATATTCGAGCCATGCGCCACGGTAAGGAATAACGGTGGAAGCATAGGTCTTTTTACCTGCTTTATCAATTTCGGAAGCGTAGTACATACCGGGGGAACGGATAATCTGCGAAACGATTACACGCTCTGCACCGTTAATGACGAAGGTACCGGTTTCGGTCATCAGGGGGAAGTCACCCATAAAGATGTCTGCCTGCTTAACCTCGCCTGTTTGCTTGTTGGTCAGGCGAACGTTTACCTTAAGGGGAGCCGCATAGTTGACGTCTCTCTCTTTGCACTCCTCAACGGGGTACTTAGGATGCTCCTCATCCAAGGTGTAGGAAATGAACTCGATAACGAGATTGCCATAGGTGTCGGTAATGGGAGACGCGTCTCTGAGTACCTCCATCAGGCCTTCCTTTTTGAACCATTCGTAGGACTTGGTTTGAATTTCTACCAAATTCGGCAGAGGATAATCAAACCGGGATGTGGAGAAGCTTTTTCTTGTGTTCTGACCAAGTTTTTGATCTTTTACTTTGATCATTAATTCAATCACTCCATTCAATCATTGATAACGCTTGGGAAAAATCACAATCGGTTGCGGAGCCTTTTTGACATCCGGTGTTTGTGCAATTTGACGATAACGCATTTTGCCTCATTCACCAAAGAGTCCGCAATACGAGCGATTATAATGCAGTTTACTATTTTATCACCTTTTTTGTCATTTGTCAAGGGTTTTTTGTAAAAAATTTCATTTTTTTATTATTTTATTTTTTTCGGCAAAGGTCAAAATTCGTCAAAACGACAAAAAACGCCCGTTTTGCTTCCCTGCCCCTCCTTGGGGCAAGCAAAAAAAGCCCACCGCGCGGCAAAAGCCGTGCGGTGGGTGAAAAAAGCATATTATAAATAAGTAGAAATCAGGGACAATTTCAACAAATCCATTAACCTCTGATTTTGCGGATAATCGCGATGATAACGATTAACAAAATACCACCGCCGCCACCACCCAGGATGAGGGGGTTAGCAAGAAGGAAATCGATAATCGCATTCAGGTCAAACGCGGGAGCTTCGGGCTCGGGACCAAAGAAAAGCGTATCGCTGACGGTGTTACAGGTGGAGCAGGTGTACCAATAAGTCTCGCTCTCGGCATCTTTGATGACAGACGCATCCTCTTTTCTTACCCAATTATGTCCCGAAGAAAGAACCTTAACAAGGTCTTTGTTGGAAATTTCGAGCGTTGCCGCGGCATCGCTGAACCACTTGCCGCATTCCTCGTTCTTGCAAATGTAATATGCGGTGTTACCGTCCTCGGTGCAGGTAGCAGCCTTGGCTTCTACCGTTTCCAGTTGCGTGTGACCGCAGGTCTCAATGACGATGCGAACCTCGTTTCTGTTTTTGACGTGACCATAGCTGAAGCTGCTATTAACGCCCGCTGCTTTTGCAATTTCTTGAATGTTGGAATTATACCACAACACGAAGGCATCTACATCACCCTCTACAAACAAGGTAACGGAAAGCTTGTTGTTTTTAAGCAGCTCCGCAATCATGTTGACGTTATAGCTATCAAAACGCAAATTGTTTGCTTGATAATAGTTTGCATCGAGACTGTTGCATTCGGGGAAGTCGAAGCCGCCGTCCCAATCCTCGCCGTTTTCATAACCGATGACCCACGCTTCGTGGTCAACGTTAAAGGTGGCGCCGTTTTGGTTAAAGTATGCGTAAGAGAGGAAATTCTCTTCGCCGTGGTCATCCCACGTCAGGTCTACGTAATAGTATTTGCCGTCAATGCGAACAATGTTCCACGCGTGGTTCTCCCCTTTTCCGGTTTCAAGGTCGGTCGTGCCGTAACCGAGTATCTCAACAGATTGGATGCCCACACGTTGCAACAGATATTGCAAAGATTCGGCATAGCCCTCGCAAACGGCAACCCCCTCAACAAGTGCACCGTAAGCATTGTGCGCGTTGGTAGCACCGGTGGTGTAAACCACATGGGTGGCAATCATATCGTGCAAAGTCTTCTCCATCTCGTATTCACTCATATCGGGCGTGAGACGGTTGAGGAAATTTTTAACCGCTTCCTCAAAGGCAACCTTCGCATCGGTCAAAGCCTTGCCGGAAATTGTGTACTCGGGGTGGAAGGTATCTACAATGTTTTGGTTAAAGCGGTCGGGTGTTGTGCCGTAGGTGCTATCCACCCAAAATTGCTCGGTATGGTCGCGGCGTGTAGCATCAAATACCAAATTGAACTCTTCTTTTGTCAGTTGAATCTCAATATCGGTCAGACCTTGGTTGATGCCCTCCACAATCCTATCGTATGCCTCAACGAGCGCCTTGCCGTTGGGCAATTTGGAAAGCTCGGTGCGGCAGTAGTAAAGCTCTTGGGGAATCGTTGTTCCCTTGTCCACCGTTTGGGTGCTTGCTGTTTCCGCCATAGGAACGATGGGGAGAAGCTGCATCAAAAGCACCAAGCAGCAAAGGGCTATCATTAGACGTTTTTTCATCATTTTTTCTCCTTTCGGATATTGTTTGGATAAATCCTATTTGTATTATAGCATACTTTTGGGAAAATTGCAACATTTTTCTTTACAGATAATAAAACACCTCGCAAAGCCTATTTGACCTTGCGAGGTGACTGTATACGTCAAGCAGAGTGCTTTCTCTTATTTGAATTTTGCAAGCTTCGTTGTGTTGGCAAGAACAATGAGTGTGATATGCTCCGCCAGAGGCTCCTCGGGATCGATATCCACGGTCACCTTTTTGCCCTCGCGCAGAGCAATGATGTTGAAGCCGTGCTTTTTGCGCAAATTCAACTCGATCAGGTTTTTGCCTACCCATTCGGGTTTGACCTCGATTTCAACAATAGAGGTATCCTTGGAGAGCGAGATCATATCAATAAAGCCCGACGAAAGCAGATTTTTGGCAAGGCGCACGCCCGATTCATTTTCGGGGAATACGACCTCGTCCGCTCCTACGCGCAAAAGAATTTTCTGGTGCATTTCGGTAGCGCACTTGGCGACAACGTTCTTCACGCCCGCTTCCTTGCAAAGCGTAACCGCCATAACGCTGGCCTCAAGGTTGCTTGCCATGCAAATGATGACGGTATCAATGTCGGCAATGCCGAGACGTGCAATGACCTCGGAGTCGGTTATATCGGCACATTTACAAATAGGAAGAACGGCTGCCATATCGTTGACGATTTTTTGGTCTGCGTCAACAGCAAGAACCTCCATGCCACCCTCGACCAATTCTTTCGCAACCGCCTGACCGTAACGGCCAAGACCAAATACTGCGTATGTTTTCTTTTTTCTCATAATAATCTCCATTCCGCCGCTATGCGGCAGTACAAAATAATGATGAAATTCCCGTGTCGCTTGCGACAAAAATGGGTTGGCTCCCATTTTTAAGGAATTTTGCGCGTGAAAGAGGTGCATCTTGGCTTTTTCATTACGAAACTTTCACGCTGTTTTCCTTTCTGTTATCCGATGCTGATGTCCTCTTCGGGCTCGGAAATCACGTTCTGGCTTTCGTTTTGGCTGCCGAGAGCAACCGCCAGGGAAATAGGTCCAACACGACCAAGATACATGGTGACAATCACAATCAGTTTGCCCCACGCATTGAGGCTGCCCGTAAAGTTTCGGGAAAGTCCGACCGTTGCGATGGCACTGACAGATTCGTAAACAACGTCCAAAAGATTTGCTCCCGTTGCCGCCGCCAACAGGGTTGCGCTGACAAGCGCAATACAACCAAAGGTTACCACTACCGCTACCGCGCGGCGAATGGAATCGGAAGAGACGCGTCTGCCAAAGAGCGTCGCTTCACTCTTGTTGCGAATGGTGGCGAATGCCGAGCAGATGAGAACGGCAAGAGTGACTGTTTTAAGACCGCCTGCGGTTCCTACGGGAGAGCCGCCCACAAGCATCAACGCCATCGAAACAATGGAAGTCGTGTCGCGCAGGTTTTCCTGCGGAACACTTGCAAAGCCCGCGGTTCTTGTGGTGACGGATTGGAAAAGGGAGACTTGTAGCTTATCAAAGAAAGACATATCTCCTATGGTAGCGGGATTGTTAAACTCACAAACAAGAATGAGAAGTCCGCCGCCGAAAATCAAAACGGCAGAGGCGGTAATGGCAATCTTGCTGTGGAGCGTCAAGTGACACCAAAAATGCCCTTTCTTGACTGCGCCGCTCCGTACCACGCGCAACACATCCCACCAAACGATGTAACCGATGCCGCCCAAAATAACGAGTGCCGCGGTCACCGCGTTGATAAGAGGATTGGTGGCATAGTCACAAAGACTGTTCTCGGCAAAAATATCAATACCTGCATTACAGAAAGCGGAAACAGAATGGAACACCGATATCCAAATGCCCCGCTCGCCAAATTGCGGAACAAAAACGAGCATACAAAGCGCCGCTCCGACAGCTTCGATAAAGAGCGTTCCCAACAGAACGTTGCGGATAAACTTGGAAAGCCCTTCCATTGTATTGAGATTGAAAGCATCTTGAATGAGCAGCTTGTGCCCAATGCCCATCCGACGTGTCAGGAGTATCATCAACCCCGAAACAATGGCGATAAACCCAAGACCGCCAATTTGTATCAATACAAGAATGACAATTTGCCCAAACAAGCTCCACGTGGAAACGGTCGGGAGCGTAACAAGTCCCGTAACACAGGTTGACGTGGTGGCGGTAAAGAGCGCATCGAGATACGGAACACTCTTGCCCGTTGCCGAGCTGATGGGCAACGAAAGCAAAATGCTACCAATCAAAATAACGCCCAAAAAACTGAACAGAATGGTCTGCGTTGTGGAAAACTTTAACTTTTTCTCTTTTTGCAAGGCGATAACCTCCTTTCATCGAATTTTTCTCATTTGTTATCAACCTTCTTAGCGGATGGGGTCTTGGTGGGTCTCGCTGCGGCTCGGTCACGCTCACGTTCTGACAGTCCACCGGACTGTCATTCATTCCGTTCGCGCCGCTTCGCTACCCAGCCGCTCGCGATAGCAAAAGCGAGGTTTCTCCTCGCGCCGTCCGTCTATCCGTAAACTAACGAATCTATTTGGATAATTACGTGCAAAAGTTTTTGGGAAGGG
>JAZQKM010000154.1:0-2421 GCA_045542155.1 Eubacteriales bacterium | reverse complement strand
ACTCTTCAATGTTCTCGGGATTGATAACACCGCAGTTACGCAGTGCGAGACGGTATTGAGATTTGTAGAAACCAGTATCGTTGAGTGAGGAATGTGCAGCCTCAGCGTTTTCGGTTGCGTCACCGGTATCATTGTAAACGAGTCTTTCAACTACACGACCCTTGAGCAGGTGCTCGCTAACGATCTCTGCAACGTCTTCAACAGTTACGTTGCTGTAGAAGGTGCCGTCGGGATAGATGATAACAACAGGACCCAATGCACAAAGACCAAAGCAACCGGTTTGAACGACCTTTACCTCTTCGATAAGACCGCTCTTTTCGATTTCTTGGTTGAAAGCATCCTGGATTTTGGGGCTTCCGGAAGAGGTACAACCTGTACCACCGCAAACCAATACATGTGCGCGAATCATAAAATTGATACCTCCAATTATACGTTCTGAGCGGCTGTGATCGTGTATTCTGTTACGACCTTTCCGCCTTTGATGTGCTCTTTGAGTACTTTTTCAGCCTTTTCAACGGTCATTTTTACGTAGGTAACCTTTTCTTCGCCGGCCTTATAGACCTCGACAACAGGCTCATACTGACAAATGCCGATGCAACCGGTTTGGGAAACGACAACGTCGCTCGCAAGACCTTCCTTGTTTACGCCATCAACGAAAGCGTTGAGTACGGGACGTGCGCCTGCTGCGATGCCACAGGTAGCCATGCCCACAACAATGCGGGTAGTGCTAGTGCCTTCACGCAGAACGACCTTATCCTTCATCTTCTCTCTGATAGCTGCAAGCTCTGCCAAAGATTTCATAGTTTTGATCCTTCCTTTTTGTGTGTTATATATTTTTATATTGCTCACTTAAATTATTGGCGATCCACAAAAGTATTTCGGGCTCGCTAAGGGGTATTTCAGGTCCTAACACCTCTCGCACTTCCCTTGTGTCAAGTGACACATCAAAAGCGTTTGATAAGTGCCGGAACTCGAAATCTATATCGGGACTTCCCTGAATCAAGGTGGTCACCGTTGAGATAATATCTCCCATGGGGGTAAAATCGATATGCTTTTTGAAAAAGGTTGCCGTCACGTGCGTTCCGTGCGCCTCGGGATATTCCGACTCGTGCTTTGAGGCAATGGTAACCTCTCCGCCCGTCTGCTCCGCAGCAAGCTTGAGGAGCGGAATGCCAAGACCAACCTTTCGGGTAGTTCTTGTTGTGCAGAACGGATCGATCACACCGCGAAGGAACGCTGCGGTCATACCGCAACCGTTATCGATGATTTCCATCGTCAACAATTCATCGTTTTCGGTGATGTGAATGTTGATCAGCGTTGCTTTTGCCTTGACGGAGTTCATAGCAATATCCAGAACGTTTAGTGAAAGTTCTTTCATTTCTTCCCTCCTCTCAAGGTGCGGAACAGCTCGCGTCTGACAAGCTCCGAGCTGTAAGGCTCGTCCGCAAGCTCAAAGTAGTGTTCCTTATCGCGGATATCCCACAAATAATGCGCATCTGAACCGCTTACCCAAAGCATTTTTTGCATTGGTGGGTGAAACTTACTAAGCGGTTCTGCCTTCTTCATATCGTGAAGCTCACAAACGGCAAAGCGTGGCTCAGGCGGAAAAACGCCCAGCGTTGTCAAAATACCATTTGCTTCTCTATCGACGTGAGCAGGATAACAGATGCCGTCGTATTTTTTCACAAGTGGTGGCACATCTTCAAGCGCTAAATCCAAAGCATTGGAAAGCAGATCTGCTTCCTCGCCGATTACCTCATCATTTTCGTTCATCAAGAGTTGATCTCCAAAAATATCAGTTCGGTTTGGAATACGAATGCGATGTCTGTCCACCTCGTCGTTAAATGCAAGCGCTTTGTTAATATCTTCAAACAAGCATACCAAATGAATGTCCTCTGCCGTCGTCAGCTCCATTCCCGCAATCGGAATGATCCCGTTCCTTTTTGCAGCTGCAAAAAACGCAGGACAGTTCCGCGAGGAATTATGGTCGGTCAGAGCAACGATATTCAAACCTGCCAAAGCCGCCATGCCCGCAATATTATTTGGAGTCATATCATTGTCGGCACAAGGCGAAAGACAGGAGTGAATATGGAAATCGTAGTAATATCGGTTCACTGTAAACACTGTGCAAGCTCTGTGGCAAGCACATACGCAGTTTTATCCGAGGTGTAGATGTTGATTCCCTTTTGCAAAGCTGTTGTACAGACGTTTTCGTCCGGAACAACACCCTCTGCCAAAACGATGCAGGCAACATCAGCCAAGGATGCGACCGCTACGATATTGATATTGGACATAATGGTGACCCAAGCGTCGCCCGAAGCGGCACGCCCCATCACCCAGCTGAGCAAATCTCCGATGTAAGCACCGGTCACCTCGCGGGAGCTGTCCGCCAAGGAAAGAGGTTTTAGGGAATGCCTTTCT
>JAZQKM010000153.1:0-7270 GCA_045542155.1 Eubacteriales bacterium | reverse complement strand
CAGCAATTTTCATTACGTTCTCCGTTTTGTGTGTAATTTTATTCTATCGGCTCAGCATCCCACCAAAGCAAAAGGTTGCTCGATGGGGAATAGACAATGCTGCCATAGTATTTGCCGTCGTGCAAATCGTGTTCGCAGGTTTGAAAATCGTCAATGTGGAAGTTGTGTCTTATACTCTTTGTTCCACCTTGTTCGTTTGTCCATTCCACATAGCTGGTAGAAGATCTTCTGACGCGATGGGTGTCATGTTCGAATTCACCGGTGTAGGTGACGTAGTTTTCGTTTACCATATCCTCGCGGAGCGAAAGATATTGGTAGAGGTCTGTACCAAAGCAAACGCAAAAGAAAACAACGCCGACAATTACCAAAGACAAGGCTTTTCCTTCCGCGGTTTCATTAAAAAACTGTCTCCAAGTTTTCTTTTTCTTGCTCTTGTTGTGTTTCTTTTTCTTTTCTTTGTGCAAGATACAGGCGTAACCAACACTCGGGAGAACAAGAAAAAGCAGCGTCCACAATGCCATTGTCAAGATTTCCCACTTCATCAAATGGCGAATGATTTCTTCATACATTGGTCGTTCTCCTTTCCTTCCTCGTTTCTTATCACATTATACAAAGAAAAAGCAGTTTTGTCAAGAAAGGGGAGAAAAAATGTTCGACAGATGGTACAAAAAGACGCGGACGTGCGACAAAAACGCACATACGTGCGCTCGTTTTGGGGATTTTGCGGTCTGTTTGCGTCAATTTCTGTCAAGCGGTTTTTCTTGACAAGCGGACAAAGAGATGTGATAATCAATAACAGATAATTGTCGTAACAACTTTCTTAACGAGCAGGGTCTTGGTGGGTCTCGCTGCGGCTCGGTCACGGTGCGGTCCAAACCCCACACTTTGGTGTTTTTCATTGCCGCCCCCCCGCTTCGCTACCTGCGAGTTAGCGTCAGCCAAAGCGAGCCTTGCGCTCGCGTCGCCCGTCTGTTTGTAAACCAACAATCTATTCAGACACCTGTTGTGCGAAAGTTTTTGAAAGGGTGTGGGGAAACTTTTTTTTAAAAGTTTCCCCTCGAAAAAAAGGAAATGAAAATGACACAAACATTATTGATAATTCTTGCCATTGTGTTTGCGGTGGCGTTGGCGCTGACGATAGCGATGATAAGTCTTGCGTACACGAGGGTGGAGAGCGAGGTGACGCGTCCGCAAGAAACGGATACCTCACCCACGCCGCAAATTACCGCACCGTTTTTGCCCGAAACAACTACGCTCGAAGAAGTCACACTCCCCGAAGAAGTAACCATTCCGAGCAACAGCCTCGCATTTGCGTCGGCGGGGGATGGAACCTGCACGGTTATCGGCATTGGGAGCTGCACCGATTCTTGCGTGGTCATTCCGACGTATTCGCCTGCGGGAGATGTTGTTACGGCGGTCTCGGCGCGCGCACTTTATGGGCAAAAACAGATAAACGCTATTCAAATTCCCGCAACTGTTACGCATATTGGCGCACTTGCGTTTGCAAATTGCCCGAACTTGGTTTATATTTCGGTCAGTGACGAAAGCGAGGAGTATTGTGACATCGACGGTATCCTTTACACATCTGACGGTCGCGAGCTATTGCTCTATCCGCCAATGCGTGCAGGCGCGAGCGTGACCATCAGTCTTGTAACCACCGAAATTGCCGAAATGGCTTTCTATAATTGCGCCTATCTCTCGCACATCTATTACACGGGCTCGCCCGAAGCGTGGGAACGCATCATCATCGGTGCTAAAAATTATTCCCTCATCGCCGCGGCAAAAACGTTTGGGTAAAGAATGGAGCAGACTGTGGGGAAACTTTTTTCGCGAAAAAAGTTTCCCCACACCCCTTCAAAAAAGCACTCGCACAAAAATCACAAAAGGAGAATTCTAACACACGGATGGACGGACACGCGAGGATACCCCACGCTTTCGCTGCTGCGAAAAATCAGGATAGCGGAGCGGCGCGAACGGAATGAATGACAGTCCGGTGGATTGTCAGAACGTGAGCGTGACCGAATCGCAGTGAGGCCCACCGAGACCCTGATTTTTAAAAGAGTTGTTTTGCGTGGAAAAAATTATCTAAAATTATTTTCTTTTCATCTGTGAATAAAAAACAACCAAAAAGTTCTTGACATTTCCTGGATATTCGATATAATAGAATTATATCGCAAAAAACAAAAAAGCAGGAGGTAAATATGAAAAAACGGATTTTGACACAAATCATTTTGTTGCTTTTGGTTGCCACCATGTGCGTGCTTTCGTCTTGCAACATGGAGCAATTCCGCGGGGAAACGGGCGCGACGGGTGAAAAAGGAGACACAGGTGCTACCGGCAACGGAATTGCGAGCATCACCACCGAAAAAGTGGACGGTGGAACCAAGGTAATCATCAAATACACCGACTCCTCTGTGGCAAACACCGAATTTATCATTCCCGATGGCGAAAAAGGCGAAAAGGGCGACACGGGTGACCAAGGTGACAAGGGTGAAGCCGGCGAAAAAGGCGACAAGGGTGACACGGGTGAAGCAGGCCGCGGCATCCTCAAAACCGAAATTATCGACGGGTGCTTGTGGATCACCTTTACCGATGACCCCGAAAATCCCGTAAACGTTGGTTGCGTTATGCCTGAAGAGACAACGCCCGAGAAGCCCGAACCCGAATTTCCCGAGGCGGTCGATCTGGGCGGCTATACATACAACGCGTACGTGCGTTCCAATTACAAAAGCGAGACCCCGGGCCTTGACGGAAACCCCGACTTCTACTGTGAGGACTTTTGGATAAATCCGGATAACGGTGAGCCCGAGGACGCTATTTCGTTTGCCGTCTATCAAAGAAACAACAAAATCCAAGAAGATTACAACGTAAAAATCAAGCAGATTTCGCAAAACGGTAATATGGCAGAAGAGCTTGCGCTTTTTCAATATTACGATCAAAAATTTGATTTGACTATCATTTTGGCAAAATCTGCGGCGCAGGCTGTTACAAAAGGTCTTTTGAGCAACCTCAACACGATGGAGGGGCTTGACCTGCGCTATCCCGCTTATGACCAAAACTCCATCAAAGAGCTTTCTATGGGGGATAAGCTGTATTATTTGAGCGGTGACATGAACATTTCCACCCTTGATAACGTTACGGCAACCATTGTAAATCTCGATCTCTACGAGCAATATGCAGAAGAATTTGTCGAGCTTTTCGGTGATTCGAAATACCAAAACCTCTACAATCTTGTCACCACAAATGCTTGGACGATGGATACGCTCCTGCTGATGGCAGAAACCGTAACCCGTGATTTGTCAGGCGATGCGTTTGGCTATTTCCAATATGCAAACTCCACGATGTACTACTACTACGGGGCAGGCGGACGTATTACGGAAATGACGGATGAGGGATATCCCAAACTGGTTGTCGACCAAGAGAAAAACGAGATGATTTTCAACTACATCTACGACTATTTCAACCAATACAACACCGCATTCTATATTCCCAACGGTTATTCGCAAGCGAGATTGGCTAGCTTCATTTTTGAAGAAAACACGCTCTTTACCGATATGACGCTGTGGGATATTCGCAAGACCGTTTACTACGGAGCTTTCTTTGAATACGGCATCCTGCCGATTGCCACCTATAACGAGGGAGATGATTATCACAGCTTGGTTGCTTTCTCCAACTGCGCACACCTGTGGGCAATTCCCAAGTATAACAAAAACACCGAAAATGCACAAATTATGATGCAGGCAATGGCGGCGTATTCCGATGTAAATATCGAAGGCTCCACGATGGATGCTTACTACACAAGAACCCTTAGATTCGCTACGTCTACGGACGCAGGCTCTCGCGAAACGATGGACATCGTCAAAAATTCGATGATTTACGATATTGCTATCCTTTACGATTGGGGCAGTTGGGTATACCTGCTGGAGAACATTGATACAATGTCGTACAACCCTTATTACGACGGAACAGAGCCGAGTTATCTTGAAGAAACGCGCAGCCAAATTGCATCGACCATTATTGAATTTGGCTTTGCCGACTGAGCGCGCACCCGATTAGCAAAATAATTTTCTCCGCGCCTACCGTGAGGTGGGCGCGGCTTTCGTTTTACAACCAAAAAGGACAGAGAACGAGCCTCTGTCCTTTTTGATATGGTTTTTCTATACGTTATTCCACAATAAGCGGTCTTACACCCATTCCGTCTACTACAAATCCTTCGAGGAAGGCTTTTGCTTCCAAGGGGTTTTTAATGCCGTGCATATTGATATCCCACCGGCCGATTACGTCAATGTGAATGTTGCCGTAGTTGAAAATTCTGCCAAAAAAGGATTGCTTAACGGTTACGGAAAGCACGCGTGTCAAAACGGTGACTTTCTCGTCTCTTCTAAAAATGCCGCTTCTCAGCACAACCTTGTTGTTGTAAAAAGAAATCGTTTCGTCTTTAATGTTGATGATTTTCCAAATCATGATAATGAGCGGAACGATGAGGAAGCCAAGCAAAATGTGCCAAGGACGAATAACGCTCCAAGCGCTTTTTCTCATTACGTAATTGGGTCTTGCAGGGGTAGCCATAGAAAAATCCTCCTTTGTTGATTTTATTTCATTATACAACAGCTTTGACCGCAAGTCAATAGCATCCCGAAAAAAATCACAAAAATTTTCGCGGCGGAAAAGAGAACCAAAGGGGCACAAAAAGAGGAATAAAAAGCCCCATCGCTTCATATATTGCAACAGAAATGCAAAAGAAACAGGGGAGGCCGAATATGTTTGTTTATTCTATGCGTGCGAGCACCATTAAGCTGGTGGGGGTTATTTGCGTTGCGTTGACGGTTTTGATTACGCTGATTGCATTTGTTCCTACTTATGCCATTCCAAATCAGTCGGCGGCAGACGCCGATGCCGAGGTCAAATATTCCTACGATAAGGTCAAAACACCGTCCGATGCCGCCAATTTTTTGGCACAGTTCGGCTGGGAGGTGGAGGGAACACCCGTAGAGGAAAAGACGGTCACAATTCCTTCGGAATTCGATAAGATTTTTGCCGCTTACAATGAGCTGCAAAAGTCGCAGGGGCTCAACCTGACCAAGTATCGCGGCAAGGACGTTACGCGCTACACCTTTGCCGTCAAAAATTATGAAGGATACGAGGGTACGGTTTGGGCAAATGTGCTGGTTTATCGAAATCGAGTGATAGGCGGAGATATCTGTTCGGCAGACGTTTCCGGCTTTGTGCACGGATTTGAAAAGAAATAAGCAAAAAAAGAGAGCCGACGGCGCAAAAACGCGTCAAATCGGCTCTTTTTTCTCATACTTTTACTGATTAAAGTGTTCAAATTCATCATTTTGAGCGATGAGATTATATATAAATATAGTAAAAAACGACACAGCACATTTCCTGGGTCGACACAAAAACGCCGAAGATGTCCAAAACGGAAAAAAATAGGTATTTTTGGAAAAAATATTTGTGAATTTTTTATGAAAAATCACACAAAAATTTCCCTATTATGATATAATGTTGCCATGGAGCAGAGCTCCAAATTTTAAATGGAGGTTTTCTAGTATGAGAAAACAAAACGTTTTGCGCATCCTGGCCTTGGTTGTTATCATGGTTATGATGTTCTCCGTTGCTTCCTGTAACTTTGGTAAGAAAGAGGAACCTACCACTCCTCAGGCTACCACTAAGGGAACAGATCCCGTAACGGATCCTGCAACCGATCCTGCAACCGATCCCGCAACGGATCCTGCAACGGATCCTGCAACCGATCCTGCAACCGATCCTGCAACCGATCCCGCAACGGATCCTGCAACCGATCCTGCAACCGATCCCGCAACGGATCCTGCAACCGATCCCGCAACGGATCCTACAACCGATCCCGCAACGGATCCTACAACCGAGCCCACCACTGAGCCCGGCACAGAGCCCGGCACAGATCCCGAGCCCGTTCCCGGCGAAAGCGCTGAGAACCCGATCTACATCTATGATCTCACTTGGACTGATGATCAATCCGAGGCAACTGCTGTTGTTACCGCTCCCGCAGGCACTACCTACTATGCTGTTTATGGCGTAGGCGGCATGTACCTCTCCATCAACGGCGGCGAAGCTACCCTCGTTGAAGGCGGCAACCCCCGTATGCCCGCTATCATCATCATCACCACCGAGGGTGAAAACACCCTTAAGTTCACATGGCCTGTTGGCGTTATGAGCAACCCTGCAGATCTCGTTCTTGGCGAGAACACCGCTAACATTGTGGCTGATTCTTGGGGTTACTACTACACCTACACTGCAACCGCTAACGGTACTCTTACTATCACCATTAACGGCGCTGCATGGTCTTACACCATCAACAATTTGACCGCTGGCACCTACGGCGATATGCAATGGTCCGACAGCGATCCCGTTGTTAATCCTGCAGTTATCACTGTAGCAGCAGGCGATGAAATCCAAATCATCGTTAACACCTACGATCCTGCAAATCCTTATGGCACTCCCGCAGGCACCATCACCTTCACCGCTGCTTTCGCAGAAGAAGGCACTGACACTCCCGAGTGCACCGAGCACGACTACGGTAACCGCTTCGATAAGAAGTGGGGTATCTGCGTAGTTTGTGGCTATGTAGATGACAACCACGAGCACTCCATTAAGGATGGCAAGTGCGTATACTGCGACTACGAATATGAAGCATTCGAAGTTCCTTCCACCTTCGACAACGACGGTGACGGCAACGCAGATGTATTCTACTTCTCCGCAGCTCTTCCCGAAGAGTTCACAGGCGAAGACGTAATCCACCTGGATGCATTCAACGATTCCACCGGTACTCACTCGGAATACGACGAGATCCGCGCAGGTAGCGGTACACTTCCTTATCCTCACGCATACTGCTATGACCAATCGGCTACCGACTCTATCGTTTTGACTTTCAACGTAGAGAAAGCTGGTCTCTACAACGTAGCAGTTCACTACAGAATCAAGGACCAAAAGGTTCGCGGTGCTAAGTTTGTAGTAAACGGCGCAGAAGGCATCAACCACACCTACGGTTGGGCAACCGCTGACGATGCATACGAAGTTCGTAACAACGACTTCCTCATCGGCGCTTACATGACCGGCTTCACCTTCGAACTCAAAGAGGGCGAAAACGTTATCACCATTCTTGTTGCTGATGGCGTAGCTAAGAGCCAACACTTCAGAGATCTGTATCTCGTTCTCGCTGAAGAGATCACCGAAGAGTGCGCTCACGAATGGGCTGATGCAACCTGCGTAGCTCCCAAGACCTGCT
>JAZQKM010000152.1:0-2825 GCA_045542155.1 Eubacteriales bacterium | reverse complement strand
ATTAAACTCACCAACTCCTTGGCTCACAGAACGACATGGCTACGATCCGACTTACCCTCGTTGGGAACCGACTCACAGAAGTCGATTTTAACACCGTCGACGCCAAGCTCCACCATGGTTTCCCAAACCTTATCAAAATACCACTCCATTGCCTCGGGGTTGGTGATATCGATATATGTTTGCGTACCGTCGCTGGTGGTGTCGGGGTTGTCGGTTTTGTCGCTCTTGGGAATGGAAATCGTGGTTGTGATTTTTTCTTGCTTGCCTTCCGCCTCGCTGTACTTGTAGATGTTGGCATGCACACTGTAGTTTTCTTTATATCCCTTTGCCATAGCATCACCGATGTTGTGTCCCAAAGAGATATAGAGAAGTGTTTTCAGTCCCAACTCATCCAAACGGGTAACAAACTTTTTGACGTTGCTCCATTGAGATGCTCTGGTGCCTGCCTCGTACCAGCCGAGACCTTCCAAAATAACGCCCGTGGGCTTCATGCCTGCCCCGATCAGACTTTCAATGACGTAGTCAACGCCTGCACCGCCGGGGCCGCCCTTTGTACTGATGCGCATAAAGTAGGTTTCGCCCGTAATGCCGTTGTAGTTAAAGTCTTCGGTGTCACTTTCAATGACGTAATGGTATGCATTCAACGCAGAGGTGGAAACCGTCTTTTTGTGGCAAAGTTCTGCGGTTGCGGGGTCAAGATTCTTTCTTGTTTGATTATCGTAATACAGCAATTCTTTGTTTGGCAGCTGCGAGTAGCTGTAGTAGCATTTTCCGCTACCGTCTTCGCTTCTGAAATATTTTTCACCAAATTTGCCGTTTCCGTCCCTATCCTCGCTTGCTTTGTCGTGGACGTAGGTATAATAGGTGATTTTACCATCCTTGCTTTGAATGGTTGCATTGTTGCCAAGGGTTGCTACCGCGGTTTGTGTCAGGGGTTGGTGAGGCGTATAGGTGAAGTTTTGATAATTGGGAATATCCTCGATATTGTAAAACCATATAACACCGTCACTCTCACCGCTGATGCTACCGTCCAAAGTATTAAAATCGGGAGCGTAACGGCAAACGAGATAACCCTGTGCCCACTCAGCAGGGAGTGATGCGTGACCGGTCATATCGGTGTACGCTTGCAGTACGTCGGAAATTTCACCCGTTGCATAGAAATAGCAGTCAGCTATATCGTTGTCAATCGTCAAGCTCCAATCTCCCACTACGTTTTGTTCGGGGAAGGAGACCGTCATCATTTCGTAGCGGTTGATAAACATACCACCGCCGCGAGAGGTGCTAAAGAGCGGAATGGCTACGTAAGAGCCGTTGTATCCCGCAGCGTCATAAGAGTCGGAAATGTAGAGGCTCATTCGTTTGCCGCGCTTGTTGGCATCGTCAAAACGTTCGCCGCCTCCGTAAACGGCTTCGGTCTCATTCATTCTACCGGTAAGAGTGATGTTCCCTTCGCGCGTAAGGGACATGCCGTTGACGTTGTAGAGAGAGCCGTACTCGTTGTTGCAAAAATCAAGATCGAACGTGTTGCAGGAAAGATGTACGGAAGTCTTTTCCCCTTGCACCAAAATACGAACGGCACTGGTGGGAAGATCGTCGGTGTAGGCGATTTGCAGAGGCACTTCAACATCATGGAATCCCTCGCCCATATACATAGCGAGCGATTGACCTGCACCGATATCTTGGAAGTGGTTATAGCCCTTTGCGTTGGTTTGCAGTCTCCAACCGTTGGCGCCGTTGTAGGTGATGCGGTTATAAAACGTTTGACCTTCGCTGTTTACGTATGTAAAATACGCTTGGCTGCGCGTATAGCGAAAATCGGTTACTGCGGTGTTGCCAACGGCGATCCTTTGGGGTTCTGCCGCGAGGTCGGCAATCATTGCACGCTCGTCTTCGCTCCAGGTGTTCTTTTGGAGCTCGCCGGCGGCAGTCTCGGCAAGATTGGCGGCGTATTTTTCAACCAGCGCCATATCTTCGTTGTCGTAGCTGTATACAGTAAAGCTGTCACCTGTAATCAGTGTGAGTTGGATATACCCGATCGCCGCAAAATCGCGGTTGCGGTTCTCCAGCTTGATGTTCATAACAGATGCTACGAATTGCTCGTCATAACCCGCGTCAGGCGCCACGTCTCCATCGTAGAAGATCTCGTTGTTTGCTTTGACGTCAAGGTATGGCGTTTTATACGGAAGCTCGCTCAGCTTTTCGGGACTGAACGCCCCCGCCTGCTGCACGTAATCAAGGGGCGCGATCAAGGTACCCAGCGTGATACCCTTTACCCTTCTTTGCTTGCAGAATTGCTTGAATGCCGCATATTTTTCAAGATTGATGTTTGTGGCAAAGCGCAAGCCTCCTGCGTTTGCGGTGTTGATGGTGGTAGTTTCAGAGGGCGCTATCAAGCCCTCGATCAATCCCTCATCCATATTGTTAAGGGTTCCCGCGGTGATAGCAGCCATAACGGGAAGAGCAATTGTGCTTATCATGGGAAGAAGCAAAGCAAGTGTCAGAAGATACACAAGTGTTCTTTGAAGTTTCTTTTTCATAACAAAAGTCCTCCTTGTAAATTGCCTGCCCGCATTGCACGGGCGTTGTTGGAAAATAAAGCTTATTGCTTTCGGCGAGACTCGGGAACGCTGAGCTTGAACAGCTCCTCGGCGGCAAGTCTTGCCTTTGCCACCGGTGTGTTATCCTTGATAAAGCAATAATAGAGACAGTCGCGGCTGCCAAGCGAGATGATGTCACCGCGCTCATAAAAATAATAATCGGCGTTGACGGTGTAGGATGCACGCGGCTTTTGGCTGTATTCGAGCTTACCGTCGCAGCCCGTGAGC
>JAZQKM010000151.1:0-3863 GCA_045542155.1 Eubacteriales bacterium | reverse complement strand
CTCGGTCAAAACCATCGAGCTTGGACTGCAGAGTATGGATGATGCCGTCCTTCTGGCTTGCCGACGCGGGCATACCGCAAAGGAGGCAGAGGAGGCTTGCCGTGCCGTTCTTGCGGCAGGCTTTGAGCTTGTGGGGCAGATGATGATCGGGTTACCGAGTGCCACGCCCGAGAGTGAGATGCAAACGGCACAAACCATATGCGACCTTGGGGCATCCGCCGTGCGGATCTATCCCACCGTCGTGTTTTACGATACGCCTTTGTGCGAAATGGCACAGCACGGGCTTTATGCGCCGCTTTCTGTCGAGGAGGCAGTGGAGCGTACCGCACCCGTGTTGCAATTCTTTCGCGCGCGCGCGCTCCCGTGCATACGCGTGGGGCTATGTGCTACCGAAAGTCTGACCTCGCCCGAAGCGGTATACGCAGGGCCCAATCACCCTGCCCTTGGTGAGATGATCCTTGGTGAATGTCTTTATGAGGGAGTTAAGGAAAAGGTACTGCAAGCAGAACTTGCAGGAAAGGGCATTATTTTGGAGGTTCCCCCGCGGGAGCTTTCCGCAACCGTCGGTCAACACCGACGCAACATTGAAAGATTACAACGCGAAACGGGAGTTACCGTTCATCGCGTAGTCGCTTGTGAGGGCATCGTGGAGTGCCGCGTGCATCCAAGCTCTCAAAAAACGGTTTAGGAGGATATGACAGTGTACTTAAAGTCATTGGAAATGCAGGGCTTCAAATCTTTCCCCGATAAGACCAAGCTTGTGTTTGAAACCGAAACAAAGGTTGATCTTATCAATGAGGAGGGCAACGGAAGCCACGGCGTTACGGTCATCGTAGGCCCTAACGGTTCGGGAAAATCAAATATTGCCGACGCTATGCGTTGGGTACTTGGTGAGATCTCGTCCAAGAGCCTGCGTGGTAGCAAAATGGAGGACGTAATCTTTGGCGGTGCGGATAGCCGTCGCCCCATGGGATACGCCGAGGTATCGGTCACCTTCGATAACCGCGGAGAATTTGCAAAATTGGATTGCCCCTACGATGAGGTTACGGTTACCCGCCGTTACTACCGCTCGGGCGACAGTGAATACTTTATCAACCGCAAGGGTGTACGTCTCAAGGATATCTATGAGCTCTTTATGAATACAGGTGTTGGCCGTGACGGTTACTCCATCATCGGTCAGGGCCGTATTGCGGAGATGGTATCCCGTAAGAGCGAGGAACGCCGCAGCGTGTTTGAGGATGCTTCGGGTATTGCAAAATACCGTTACAAGAAGAACGAGGCAGAGCGCAAGCTCAAGGCTACCGAGGATAATATGCTGCGCGCCAACGATATCTTCCAAGAGGTATCGGCACAGGTAGGGCCTCTGCAAAGGGAAGCCGAAAAAGCAAAAAAGGCAATCGAACTGATGGAGAGCAAGAAGCGTGCCGACGTTAGCTTGTGGCTCTATGATACCGAAAAGCTGCACGACGAGCTCGCAAATGCCGAAGAGGCAATGAAGCGCGCAACCTTTGATTTGCAAATGGCAGAGGATTCCATCCAATCTCTCGAGGCACAAAACGCAAAGCTGTTTGAAGCTTCGCAGAGCAGCAAGAAGGAGTCCGAAGAGCTTTTGACGCAAATTCGTGAGCAAACCGAAAATTGCCACCAACTCGAAAGCGAGTACCGCGTAGCCGAGAACACCATCTCGCACGCAAAGGAGCTCATTGCCGCAACGCAGGGAAGTGTGGGCGGAACCGAGAAGGCATTGCAAAACGAAATGGAGGCTTGCTCTAAGCACGCAACCAAAATCGCCGAGCTGCAACAATGTGGTGAAGAGCTTACCAAGGAGCAAGAAAAGCTCACTCTTGAGCAGACTCATCTGACTGCAAAGGCAAGCGAGCTCGAGGCAAACGTTGCACAGGCACTTGAGGATATTCGTGCGCTTGAGGGTGAGGCAGTGGACGTTAAGGTTCGTATCTCCGTCCTTGAAAACGCGAAAAACTCCGATACCGATAAAAACAGCTCGGCTCTTACCGAGCTTGAAGGCTACCGCAAGATTTCCGATGAGCTCACCGAACAGTGTGCCGTCAAGGAGCGCGCGGTTGCCGCATACGACGCAGAGATTGCAAGCATCGACGGAGACATCTCCCGTCACGAGCAGATTCTCACCGATGCTACCGCAACGCTGAAGTCCAGCGCCTCAAAATTAAATAACGAGACCTTCCGCCGCGATTCGGTTGCACAACGCATTGCAACCTTCAAAGCGATGGAGGAGCAGTTCGAGGGTTACTCCAACGCCGTACGCTATGTTATGAAGCAGTATGGAGAAGGGAAGATTACCGATGCACACGGTGCACCCTCGGGAACCATCTACGGGCCTCTTTCCAAGGTTATTTCGGTCAACGATAAATATCTGACCGCTATCGAAATTGCTCTCGGTGCAAACCTGCAAAACATCGTCGTTGAGGATGAAGCTACCGCAAAGGCTGCTATGCATGCCCTCAAGCGCGGCGAGGCAGGCAGAGCAACCTTCTTCCCCTTGACCTCTATGAAGGCAAGCGAGCCCACCAAAGAGGTTGCAGATGCCGCAGGCTTTGAAGGCTACATCGGTGTTGCCGATACTTTGGTAGATGCCAAAAAGGAATTCATGCAAGTGCTTTCCTCACTCCTTGGCAGAATTGTTGTGTTCGATAACATCGAGCACGCAAGCGTTATGGCAAAGGCGCTGCACTATCGCGTGCGCGTTGTCACGCTGGACGGACAACAAATCAACGCAGGCGGTTCTTTCACGGGCGGTTCTGTTCGCACAGGCAGCGGAATTCTTTCCCGTGCAGGTGAAATCAAGCGCTTGGAAGCCGAGCTCGCAGAGCGCAAAGCTACTGTTGAAAAGCTCGAAGCCGAGGTGGCAAAGCTGACCGAACAGGTTCAGTCCGCCGAGGATGATAAATACGCGGCTGAAGACCGTCGCGAGCTCATTGCTGTTCTCCGCAACACCGAGAACACTCAACTCGATCAGCTGCGTGCCAAAAAGGATGCAAACGATACGCTGCTTTCCAAGCTCCGCGCCGATATGCAGGAGTATGAGAACGCAAAAATCAAATACGAAGAGGATATCGAAACGCTTACTGCCGAGGCAAAGACTCTCCGCCACCGCATTGGCGAAATGACCGATTTCCGTATGGAAAAGGATGCAGAGCGTGGCGAAATCATTTTGCGACTTGATGAAATTGCAAAGAGCTTGACAGAGCTCTATATTCGCATTAGCGAAAACCAAAAGGACATCGATACCGCTACGATGCTCAAGACCGCATCCGAAGAGAGAATTGAGACCTTCAATCGCGAAATGATGACGCTTTCGGGCCGAATCAATACGCAAACCGAGCAAATTCGCCTCACAAATGAGGCAATGGAAGCAAACCGCAAGGCGCACACTGCGGCTGTGGCAGAGCTTGAACGTCTCAACGAAAAGCGCGGCGTGGCAGAAAAGGATAATTTCGAGTTCGAGCGCAAGCTCAACGAGCTCAACGCAAAGCTGCGTGACAGAATGAATCACAAGGAGCTCGTTTTCCGCGAACACACCAAGTGCGAATCCAAGCTGTTCAATCTGCGCGATACGCAGGATAAGCTTGCAACCAAGCTGTGGGATGATTATGAGCTGACGCGCAACGATGCGGTGGCACTTGGCTATCCTCCTATCACTAAGGAGAATCGTGCCGAGATGATCTCTCTGCAGACAGAATGTCGCAACAAGCTGCGTGTCATCGGACACGTGGACCTTGACGCTGTCAACAAGTACGAGGAGGTCAAGGTGCGTTACGACTACATGAACGCACAGATCTCGGATCTTGAAAAGGCAAGAAAGAAGTCGGAGGCCAAGCGGTCTT
>JAZQKM010000150.1:0-2200 GCA_045542155.1 Eubacteriales bacterium | reverse complement strand
TGCTACGGCATTGTAGATAAGGAACATCGCGCACATAATGACGGTAAAGAGCGCGGCAAAGCCAAGGTATCCCATCCCTGCGATAAGTCCTGCGCCCATCGCAAAGAAGATGGTAACGATCTCCTTTGCCGATCCGGGCGCGGAACGGAAGCGAACAAGGCTGAACGCGCCTGCCACCGCAACGCCCGCGCCGATATTTCCGTTGACCATCATAATGACAACGCAAACAACGGCAGGCAGAAGCGCGAGTGTGACGAGAAAGCTTTTTGTATGTTCATTCTTAAACATATATGCCGCTGCCATAATCAGTCCAAGCACAAGCGACACACCAAGGCAAAGGAGAAAATCTCCTACCTCAATCACTTGTGTCAACTCGTTATCAAAAACACCCTTAAATATTGCATCCATTTGTTATGATCTCCTTATGTTTCATAGAATTTGGTAAATAGATTTCGGGAAAGATCAGCGTGCTGTACGCCGTTCCGTATTTTGAAAATGAGGTTTTATAAATATGCTCACGGGATAGCACCTCCACCATCCAAAGCGGAATACCGCCCGAGCATTTCAGCTCCATCAGTACCTTGCCTTCGGGCAGGATCGGTGTGCCGTAGGTAGTTGAGCAAAGATTCACATCGGTCTGTCGGCATAGTATGTTATCGTCAAAGGTCACTCGAAAATCTCCGCCGCCCTTATCGTAGTAGGCTTCTCGCTCATAGGAGAGGAACACCGTCGGCTTTAGTTTTCCGTAAAAGTCGATAAAATAATCGATCTCTCGGGATATCTGCGTGTTCACGGGACACGGATTTTCTCGGCATACCCACGCCATTGCATCTTTTTCACATAGAGGAAGTCTGCGCTTGTAAACCACCTTTTGATATTTCTTTTTCAGTTCTACGAACACCGTGCTGTCGGCAGTCGCTTGGGAGTAGCTCCGTATTCGCAGTTTTTCTTTATAGGCAGGCTTCTCGATCGAACGTCTTATCAATCTATAATTGTCGGTATCAAAGTAGATATTCCGTATTGTTGTCCGTCCGTATTTGTCAAGCTGCATATACGATGACATTACTTCAAGTATCTTTTCCTTTTGTTCAAGTGTCAGCATATATTTCAACTCATACCGCTTAAACACCGTTTGAAACGCCATCCGAAATCCTCCTTTTCCCATTTTACGAGAGGATTATATCATAGCTCGCTAAAGATAGGCTAAAGATTTTTGTTGTTCAGATAAATTTATAGGGCTGACGGTTATTTCCGTCAGCCCCGTTCGTTATTCTGTTAGTGTTTCGATAGCAATTTGCATACCGAGTTTGAAAGCATATTCAAAGATAGCAGCTTCTGCCAAACTCATATACTCGCTCCAACAATCGTGGAACTTTTCAAACGTTTTCTTTTGCTCGTCGGAAAAGCTTTTCTCCAAGTCCTCGTGATGCCTTGCCATATATCCGAGCAATTCTTTCATTTCTTTGGAGTTGGTTCGGCTATCTTCTTGCGGGATAATATTTCCGTGCCAAAGTTCGTTGATGATCGACTTCATACCAACACCACCTCCCGCAAGATGATTTCTTCTGCGCTTGCCTTGATGTTATTCATCTCGGCTATCCAAAGGAGCATATCGCGAGCTTTCAAGTTCTCGTCAATACCTCGTTCGGCAGCAAGACGGGGGATGATAGTTTCAAGCATTTCGTTTGCTTCAAGGTCTATCTCGTGCAACCGCGCATTTAACTTACCCTCGGTCAGCAGAGTGGTATACCTTCCTCGACGGTGGTTCTTGATGTAGTCAAGGTGCATCCGTCCATACTTGCCAATTTGATAGTCGGTCTGTTCGGGAAGGGTTACGTTAGGAATAAGGTGTTCGTTTTCCTCAAGGTAAGTTCCGCCGAGAGTTTCATAAAGGGAATCAAAGTTCTTTTTCATTGTAGTATCCTCCAAAATTAGATTTTGATTTTACTACAATTCATTCTCGCATCCAAACCAGTATAAACACCGAAGGCGTACCTGCTCTATCGCAGGTACGCCTTACCGTGCATTTTCTTTATTGTGCTTTCTTTTCTGCTCTCACGTTTTTAATGTAAAAAGGCAGATAAGGCAGCGCGTGAATTATCAGATAGATTATGTAAACGGTAATCACACAAACAGGTGTTGGCAGAGCCGCGCCGATGGGAGCAAAGAAGAAGGAACGCATTCTGAAGAACATGTAATC
>JAZQKM010000149.1:0-5548 GCA_045542155.1 Eubacteriales bacterium | reverse complement strand
GAAGCATCAATCCAAGCGTATGCTTATCGAGGCGACCGCACGGGAACAACCCCATCTTTTGGTATTCCTCGGGGAGAAGTGAGGTGACTACCCGCTCGCCGCGACTGTCTTCTGTTGCGCTGACGTAGCCATCGGGCTTGTTGAGCATCACGTAAACGAATTCACGCCACTTGACGGCTCTGCCGCAAAAGGTGATGACGTCGGCGGTAGGATCGACTTGCATATCGGCTTTGGTGGCAGGAATGCCGTTGACAAGAATTTGACCGGCTTTTGCTGCCTTTGCTGTTTCTTTTCGGCTTGCAATTCCACATTCCGAAAGCAATTTATCCAGTCGCATTCCTCGTCCTCCGCTCTTGCAAATTTTGAAGTTTTGAAAAATCAAAAATACAAATATATTATACCATATTTATTATATATTGTCAATACAGTTACAGTGATTTGAGTACTAAAAAAGGATAGCAAATTGCTATCCTTTGGGTTTTGTTTTATACAATCATTTCCGCCAATTTTCGTCTGTCAATTTTGCCGTTGGGAGTCAGGGGTAGGACGGGCAGGTGGCAGATGGCAGCGGGCATCATGTATTTGGGCAGATGCTCACGCAGGTACGCGGTGAGGGTTTCCTTTTCGGTCTCTCCCGCATAGAAAAGCTTGATGCGGCTTCCAATGGAATCGTAAAGGCAGCAAGCGCGGCTGATACCATCGCACTTTTGTGCGGCTGTTTCAATTTCGCCAAGCTCGATGCGGTGCCCCATGTGCTTGATTTGCGCATCGCGGCGGCAAACGAACACGAGTTCTCCTCGCGCATTGCGATAAGCAAGGTCTCCTGTGCGATAGACGCGCTCGGGGTAAGCGTTCTGCAACGGGTTTTGCACAAATGCTTCATCGGTGCGGGTGGGGTCATTGTAATATCCCATCGTTACACAAGTGCCGCGCAAATAGATTTCGCCGATTTCGCCTTCCTCGGCTTCGGTGCCATCCTCGCGGATAAGCATCAGGTCGGTATTGCGGAACGGATGCCCGATGGGTACGGACTCTCCCTCCTCCAATTCGCGCGTAGCGGGCCAAACGCAAGACATTCCCGTAGCTTCGGTAGGTCCGTAGAGATTGAAGAATTTAGCATTCGGGAAAGCCTTGCGCCACATTGCGTACTGGCTTGGTGGAAAGACCTCGCTGCCAAATGCGATTGTTGTGAGATACTTTGGCGGGTTCTTTTCCAAAAGTCCCATCCCCGAAATCATTGTCAGCGCCGAGACAACCCAGCAAATGGTGTTGATTTGGTGTTTATTGAGAAAATCGCAGAGCGACATTGGGAAGGTGAAATACTTTTTGGGTACGAGGTATGCCGTCGCTCCGAATTTGATGACGGGCATCAGCTCCTTGAGAGGAGCATCAAAAAAGAGGGGCGTTTGATTGGCAAAGACGCTTTCTTCGCTAAATCCGAGTTCTTCGGAAAGATTTTCGATGTAATCTATAACCGAGCGGTGGCAAGCAACCACGCCTTTGGGAACACCCGTAGAGCCCGATGTAAACACGATATAGATAGGGTCGGTATCAATCTGCTTTGCGCGAATGTGCGCAAGAGCGACATCGTTGATTTCATTTTCAAAAAGAGCTTCGGCAGAGAGAATTTCGCCGTTAAAGTTCAAGTTTTTGGCAATGGCACTTCCCTTTTGGTCAGTGATGATTGCCGCAGGCCTTGCATTTTCCAAAATGAGCTCTATGCGCGATGTGGGCATTTCGATATCGAGCGGCACATAAAAGCATCCCGCATAAACACAACCGTAAAAAGCGGCTACCGTGTTGGGGTGCTTTTTCATCAGTACGGCAACGGGACGACGGTAACAGCCTTTATCGGCAAGTGCACTTCCAAGTGCGCGTGCGTGATGAGATAGTTCGGAGAAGGTCAGATGGTCGGTGCCATCAGAATAAGCGATTTTATCGGGTAAACGGGGGGCGGTTGCCTCCAAATATTCCAAAATATTGGTTTGCATACTGTCCTCCTCTCTCAAGGGTAAACGGGTGTGATGATTTCGGTTGACGTGGGCGGATAAGCCGCGGTATTATAGGCATAGAAATAACCCGATATGCCGTCGGCGTTCTCACGTTGGTCGCTGTAAAGGAGCAGTTGGTCATCGGTCATCAAAAAGCCCCACGGGCGTTTGATGTCACTTAGATGGCAAGTATCCAAGTGGTACCACTTGGGTTCATCTGCCGTTCCGATATTGACAAGGCTCCAATAATGACGCTCGTTGACCATAGCAACAACAGAGGGATCACGTTCAATATCCATATTTTCAATGCCTACGCGCTCCATCATCGCTTTTGCAAGCGCAAAGTAGGTAAAGCAATCGCCGCTGCGTTCCACAAGACCGTTGTAAGCGGCACGTACCCAACTGCTCTTATCCGACGTGGGAACGTAGATTGCAATGTTTTCATAAACGTAATCGTAGATGGCTCGCAGCTTTTGCTGGGTGCTCATACCGTCGGAGAGAATATTAGAAAGAATGGGATCAAGCCGATTGTAGAGCATTTCTTCGGTAATTTCTTGCTCGCAAACCGTAAGTGTACGACGAAGCTGGGTAACGTTCCCTGCCGCATCGGTGGCGCGATAGATAACGTCGTAAATTCCAAGCGCCTTAAGATTAACGTTTTCTGTGTTAACGGTAAGTGTTACACCTGCATCACAATTATCCTCGGTGCTAACACCCTTCATATAGGAAACCGTACCGCCAAGATAGACCAAAAGATCCTGCAAGCCATTGATGGTGGGCGGTGTGGTATCTTCAACAAGGGTAAGCGAAGCGGTATAGGAAAATTCTCTGCCCTTTTCATCGGTAACAATAAGGGAGATAGGATAAGTACCCAAAACCGCAAAATTGTACTTTTCGGCAAGTCTTACGGTGCATCCCTCGGGAACAGACGTTACAAACTGCTCGGCAGTGGGAAGCGGCACCGAAACAGGCCAAGTCAACTGCTTGGTTTCGATAACAGGCGGCTCGGGTTCTTTACAGGATGGCAACAAGAAAAGAGACACTGCCAAAAGCACTGCCAAAACGAGCGTTAAAAGTCGTTTGGTATATTGCATAGCGTGTCTCCTTTCGTTGTATAAAGTCTTTTCTTGAAAAATCAGAGTAGGTAAACACCCTTCTCCTTGCAATGCTCTATTTCCTCGGGCGTCCAATACGAGGATTGTACCTCGCCGATGTGCGCCTTGCGCAAGAAGAACATACAAAGTCTCGACTGTCCGATACCGCCGCCAATGGTGTACGGCAGTTCACCGTTGAGGAGCGCCTTGTGGAATGCCAATTCTGCTCGCTCGGGGCATCCTCGCTCCTCAAGTTGACGCAAAAGGGTTTCTTCATCTACACGCACTCCCATTGAGGAAAGCTCAAGAGCAATATCCAAAATGGGATAATAGACGATAATATCACCGTTGAGCGTCCAGTCGTCATAGTCGGGAGCTCTGCCGTCGTGCGGCTTGCCGCTCCTCAGCTTGCCGCCAATCTGCGAGAGGAAGATAGCACCGTATTCCTTTGCCGCCAAGTATTCGCGTTCCTTGGACGTTTTGTCGGGGTAACGGTCCTCCAACTCCTGCGCGGTAATAAAGGTGATGTTTTCGGGCAACAGCTTGCCGATGAACTCATACTCGTTGACGATATAATTTTCGGTATGATGAAGTGCGCGGTAGATAGCTTCAACCGCCTCGCGCAGAGTGGTCTCGTTTCTCTGCTCCTTGGTGATGATCTTTTCCCAGTCCCATTGGTCAACGTAAATGGAGTGAATGTTATCAATGGTCTCGTCACGACGAATCGCGTTCATATCGGTATAGAGCCCTTCACCGGGAGCAAAATCATACATACAAAGCGCGTGTCTCTTCCATTTTGCAAGAGACTGCACGATCTCAAGGTCTTGTCCGCCGGGCAGATCAAAGCGCACAGTGCGCTCGGTGCCGTTGAGATTATCGTTCAGACCGCTCTCGGGAGAAACGAACAAGGGCGCGGAAACGCGCAAAATATTGAGTTGTACCGCCAAATCGCGCTCGAAAAAGTCCTTGACCTTTTTGATAGCATGCTCGGTTTGACGAAAGCTCAAAAACGAGCGGTAACCTTCGGGAATTCTCATTTCGGACATAACAAAATCAACCTTTCGTATCAGTAACGTATATTAAGAATATTATAGCCGATTGTTTTCGGCTTGTAAAGAGGAAAGCATAAACTTTATGCTTTTTTTTCGCTTCTTTTTTTCAAAAAGAAGGTTCTGAGTAGTGCAAGGGCTTCCTCCTCTAAAACTCCACCCTCGCAAACCGGTGCAGACTCCAGGGGATATGCGGGCAACTTGATAAGACTTTCGCAAGCACCTGCACGCGGGTCTTTTGCCGCGTAAACAATGCGACCAACGCGCGCGTTGATTGCAGCACCTGTGCACATCGGGCAAGGCTCCAAGGTCACGTAAAGCGTGCAATCGGAAAGTCTCCAGCTACCCGTCAAGCGCCCCGCCTCGGAAACAGCCAATCGCTCAGCGTGTGCGGTGGCATCGTGAAGTGCCTCACACAAATTGTGTGCGACGCAGAGGATTTCACCGTTCTTGACAATAACAGCACCCACGGGGATTTCTCCTTTTTCAGCTGCTATAGCTGCTTGCGCAAGAGCCTCTCGCATAAACAGTTCATCCTGATTGGTATTTATCTTCATGCCTTCACCCCTTTCGCCTTTCCCGTCTATTATATCATAAAAACAAGGGTTTGTAAAGAGCGTGAAATAAAAAAGATATGGGAAATCCCATCTGAGATTTCCCATATACGTTAATCGATTTTATAGCCTTTTCCGCGAACCGTTTTGATAATCGGTCGCTCGGTTACGGTGGCAAATTTGCGACGCAAGTAGCAAACATAGACGTCTGTTTTGTTGGTTGATGACTCACCAATAAGAAGAGAAAGTGCCTCCCGCGTTACCGCCTTACCGCGGTTTGCAAGCAAGCCGGACATAATGCTTGCTTCTTTTGGGCGCAGTGCAAGCTCATCCTTGCCAAGGGTAAGCAGATTGCCAACAAGGGAAATTTCAAAATCAATTTTATCCCCTTTATGCTCTTCCCTTTCTTGTGCTCCGGCACCGATAAGGTCAACCTCCTCACGCAGAACGCGCATTTGGAAGGGTCTGTGCAAAATCATAGAGCACCGTCGCTCGGCATCAAGTTGTGAAACTTCAAAATGCCGTGTAAACCCAACGATACGTGCACCATTCCCTGCTTTTTGCGGGATGGATGCGCTGTCAAGGTCGACAAGAATGAGGTCGTCCTCCCGCGCTGCGGGTGCAGAGTTAATGGCTACCGAAAAATGCATAGCTCCCAACTCCAGCTCCAGCATCCGCGCGAAAACGGCATCCTCGGAAAGGATTAGGATATTCCCTCTCATTTTACAACGATGTTGATAATCTTGTTGGGAATGCTGATTTCCTTGATAACGGTCTTACCCTCGATGAAAGGAACGATCTTTTCGTTTGCTTTAGCGGTTGCAATCGCATCGGCTGCGGGACAGTTGAGAGGCAGCTCG
>JAZQKM010000148.1:0-2258 GCA_045542155.1 Eubacteriales bacterium | reverse complement strand
AGCAGCGGTTGTATTGGCAATTTGGATATCCTCCAAAAGCATACCAACAGCAATCTTCGCTGTCACCCGAGCAATGGGATAGCCACTTGCCTTGGATGCCAGGGCGGAAGAACGGGAAACACGGGGATTCACTTCGATCAGATAATACTCGCTGGTAGTAGGATTCAGTGCAAACTGAACATTACAGCCACCCTCGATCTTCAGTTCCCGAATGATCTTGATTGCGCTGTCATTGAGCATCTTTTCATCTTCTTTGCTCAATGTCATAATCGGTGCAACCACAATGGAGTCACCGGTGTGAACACCGACAGGATCCACATTTTCCATACCGCAGATAGTAATTGCGTGATCGGCAGAATCGCGCATAACCTCAAATTCGATTTCCTTGTAGCCCTTAACGCTCTTTTCAATGAGAACCTGATGAACAGGAGAGAGCTTGAATGCGTTTGTGCCGATTTCAATCAGCTCTGCCTCGTCATTGGCAAAGCCACCGCCCGTGCCGCCAAGCGTAAATGCAGGGCGCAAAACGACGGGGTAACCGATGCGCTTTGCGGCTTCTTTTGCCTCTTCAAGAGAATAGGTGATTTCGGAAGGAATGGTGGGCTCACCGATGGACTGGCAAAGCTCCTTGAAAAGCTCGCGGTCCTCGGCACGTGCAATACTTTCGCTGCTTGTTCCAAGCAATTCAACGTTACACTCACGCAGAACACCCTTCTTTTCGAGCTGCATAGCAAGGTTGAGTCCGGTCTGTCCGCCAATTCCGGGAACGATAGCGTCGGGACGTTCGTAGCGCAAAATCTTGGCTACGTATTCCAGCGTCAGGGGTTCCATATAAACCTTGTCCGCAATGGTAGTGTCGGTCATAATGGTTGCGGGGTTGGAGTTTACAAGAATAACCTCGTAGCCCTCTTCTTTGAGTGCCAGACACGCCTGTGTGCCCGCATAGTCAAACTCGGCAGCCTGTCCGATAACGATAGGACCGGAGCCGATAATCAAAATCTTTTTCAAATCCGTTCTCTTTGCCATTCTCTCATTCCTCCTCGTTTGTTCTATATACGACAGAACCGTTGTAAACGGTCAACAAATTTTCTCCAAATACTTCTCTTCCCTCAAAAGGCGTGGCACGGCCGAGGGTTGCAAAATCGTCAGGGTTGATAGAATATCCCTTTTCCACATTCCACACCGCAAAGCCAACGTCGGACGTAATGCCGAAGCGCTTGCGCGGACCCCAACACATCAATTCAACCAATCGCTCGAGCGTCATCTTGCCCGTCTTAACAAATTCAGTATACATAATCGGGAAAGCGGTCTCAAGACCGACAATGCCGAATGCGCTTTTTTCAAGCCCTCTTGCCTTTTCCTCAAGGGAGTGAGGCGCGTGGTCGGTTGCGATCATATCGATGGTGCCATCGAGAACCCCCGCAATGAGCGCATCGCGGTCAGCCGCGGAGCGCAGAGGCGGATTCATTTTGAAGCGTCCTTCTTCCTGCAAATCCTCGTCACAAAGCACAAGATAGTGCGGCGCGGTCTCGCAGGTGACGTCCACGCCTTCTGCCTTGGCAGCGCGAATGAGGTCAACGCTCTCTTTTGTGGATATATGACAAACGTGGTAGGCGCATCCCGTCTCTTTTGCAAGCTTCAGGTCGCGGGCAATGGGGCCCCACTCGCTCTCGGAGCAAATGCCGCGGTGGCCGTGCTCTTTTGCATAAACGCCGTCGTGAATGTAGCCGCCAAAGAGGAGCGAGTTATCCTCGCAGTGTGCCACTACCATTTTGCCCAATTTTTTGGCGCGCAACATCAGGTCGCGCATCATGTCTTCGTTTTGTATTCCCCTGCCGTCATCAGAGAAAGCAATAGCGTCAGTCGCCATAGCGTCAAGGTCTGCCATCTCTTCCCCCGCTTCATTTACGGTGAGAGAGCCATAGGGGTAAACTGCAATCCTCGCATCCTTGCGAATAGCCGCAAGCTGCACGTCGAGGTGCGCCTTTGAATCAGGCACAGGGTTGAGGTTTGGCATCGAGCAAATTGCCGTATAGCCGCCGCGCGCCGCCGATGCCGTTCCGCTTGCAACCGTCTCTTTATAACAAAAACCCGGCTCGCGTAAGTGCACGTGCACGTCGCAAAAACCGGGTAAAATGAGACAATTAGAAAAAACAGGCATCTTGGATGCGGAAGCAGAGGCAATTTGGGAATTGGAAAAAGAAAGCACTCCACCATCAAAAATGGCATCCTGCTTTGCAAATCCATTTTGCGTCCAA